>NZ_DATMGA010000011.1:0-180377 GCF_035555955.1 Eoetvoesiella sp.
TGCTGCTGGAGCTGGCCAACGTGGCCAAGTCGGTCACCAACGGCGACGATGGCCTGGCGGGCTACGATATTTCGCCGATATTCGGGCTGTTCAAGTTCGACATCTACGGCCACACCGCCTTTGTCTATGCCTGTGTGGTCCTGGCGCTCATCTACGCCCTGCTCAAGAAGCTGGTCAACTCCTCTATCGGCCTCACCGCTCAGGGCATACGCGAGAATCCGGTGCGCATGCGCATGCTGGGGGTTACGGTAGAGCGGCGCCTGTGGGTGCTTTACACGATATCGGCGGCGATCGCGGGCGTGGCCGGCGGCCTGTCGGCCCAGATCAATCGCATCGTGGGCCTGGACTCGCTGTCGTTCACCTTGTCGGCCAACGTGGTGGTCATGCTGGCCCTGGGCGGCACGGGCCGTTTGTACGGCGCCTTTTTCGGCGCCATTATCTTCGTGGTGCTGTCCGACCGGGCCGCGGCGCTCGATCCCACCAACTGGTTGGCCGTGCTGGGCGTGGTTCTGATACTGATTGTGCGCTATGCCCCCGACGGCGTGGCCGGATGGGTGGCCCGGATAAGCGGCAAGGAGGGCGCAAAATGACCATCGCACTGGAACTGCGCGGTTTAAGCAAGCAATTCGGCGAGCTGAAGGTAACGCGCGACGTCAACCTGCAGCTCGCGCCCGGCGCCCGGCATGCCCTCATCGGGCCAAACGGCGCGGGCAAAAGCACCCTGGTGCACTTGATCACCGGCTTGCTCAAGCCCTCCAGGGGGCAGGTCCTGCTGTCGGGGCGCGATGTCACCGGCATGGCCTCCGAGCGGCGCGTCAAGCTGGGCCTGGCGCGCACCTTTCAAATCAATTCCTTGTTCAACCAGTTGACGGTGGGCGAGAACATCGGCCTGGCCCTGTCCGCCCGCGAAGGCATCGACAGCCGCCTGTTCTCGGGTGTTACACAGTCTTCGGCGCTCATGGACGAAGCGGCCGACCTGCTGCGTTCGCTGGGCTTGTTGGATCTGGCCGGCCGCAGCGTCGTTTCGCTGGCCTACGGGCAGCGCCGCCTGATCGAAATTGCACTGGCATTGGCGCTGAAACCCAGTGTCCTGTTGTTGGACGAGCCCGTAGCGGGCGTGCCTTCCACCGAGGGCCATCGCCTGTTCGACCTGCTGGAGCGCCTGCCCGAAGATGTCGCCACGCTGGTAATCGAGCACGACATGGATCTGGTGTTCCGTTTCGCGCGGCGCATCACCGTGCTGGTCGAGGGCGCCGTGCTGGTGGAAGGAAGCGTGGAAGAAGTGCGCAGCGACCCAAGGGTGCGCGCGGTTTACCTGGGAGAGCGCACACATGCCTGATTTGCTGGAAATTGAAAACATCGTTGCCGGATATGGCGAAACCGTGGTGCTCGAGGGCCTGTCGATGTCGCTGGATGCCGGCGAAACCCTCAGCGTCCTGGGCCGCAACGGCGTGGGCAAGACCACGCTGCTGAACACCATGCTGGGCCTGACCACGCAGCATTCGGGCGCCATCCGCTACAAGGGCCGGGACATCGGCCGCGTGGCCAGCCACGAGCGCACCCGCGCCGGGCTTGGCCTGGTAACGCAGGAACGCGACATATTTCCTTCCCTTACCGTGGAAGAAAACCTGCGTGTGGCGGCGCGCTCCGGCGACTGGGACATGACGGGCATTTACACCTTGTTTCCGCGCCTGGCCGAACGCCGGCGGAACATGGGCAATCAACTGTCGGGCGGCGAGCAGCAGATGCTGGCCATCGGCCGCGCCCTCATCGGCAACCCCCAGGTTCTGCTGCTGGACGAGCCCTTCGAGGGCCTGGCCCCGGTCATCGTGGACGGCCTGGTCGATGCCTTCCGCAAGCTGAGCCAGGCCGGGCGGATGGGCATCGTGCTGGTCGAGCAGCACGCCGAGCTGGCCCTGGAGCTTACCGAAAGAACCATCGTCCTGGATCGCGGGCAAATCAGCTGGCAGGGCCAGAGCAGCGTCTTGCTGGACGACCCCGAACAACTGGCCCGCCTCATCGGGCTGGCCGCGGAGCCCTGAGGCTCCGCGGCGCGCGGCGGCTTGCTATAAGCGAATCGCACGACATGAAAGGCAAAGTCACTGGCGGGGCCCCGCCCCTGTTTGGCATACTGGGCTCCGCCACCTCATTGTTCAAGCTTATACGGATACAACATGACTGAAACCATAAAAACACCCAAGGCGGGTCTTGTGATCAGCGCCCATTCGGCCGACTTCGTATGGCGGTCGGGCGGAGCCATTGCCACCCACGTTCGCCAGGGATACCGCATGAAGGTCGTCTGCCTGTCGTTCGGCGAGCGCGGCGAGTCGGCCAAGCTCTGGCGCAAGGGCAACATGACGGAAGCCAAGGTCAAGGAGGCGCGCCGCGAAGAGGCGCAGAAGGCCGCCGACATCCTGGGCGCCGAAATCGAATTCTTCGACCTGGGCGACTACCCCATGCGCGTCAACGACGAGGCGCTGATGCGCCTGGTCGACGTGTACCGCGACGTGCTGCCGGCATTCGTGCTGAGCCACTCGGTCAAGGACCCCTACAACTTCGACCACCCGCTGGCCATGCACGTGGCGCAGGAAGCGCGCGTCATCGCCCAGGCCGAAGGCCACAATCCGGGCCAGAAAGTGGTGGGCGCCCCGCCTGTATACGCCTTCGAGCCGCATCAAACGGAACAGTGCGAGTGGGTTCCCAATACCTTCCTTGACATCACCGATGTCTGGGACCTGAAGCGCCAGGCCATCGAATGCATGGCGGGGCAGGAACATCTGTGGGAATACTACACGCGCGTTGCGCTGCAGCGCGGCGTGCAGGCAAAGCGCAACATCGGCATCACCGCCGCCCGCAATATTGAATATGCCGAAGGCTATATGCGCCTTACGCCTTCGGTCGTCGGAGACCTGTCATGATACGTGGAGTCGTCGTACGCAATGTGCCGCGCGCCAGCGCGGCCGATATCGAAATCCTGCAGAAGGCCGGCTCGGCCACCGTGCATGAAGCGCAAAGCCGCCTGGGCCTGCTGGCCCCGTATATGCGTCCCATCTGGGATGGCGCCGCGATCGCGGGCTCGGCCATCACCGTGCTGACGGCGCCCTCCGACAACTGGATGCTGCATGTGGCCGTCGAGCAATGCCGCGAAGGCGACGTCCTGGTGGTTGCGCCCACCTCCGAATGCCTGGACGGCTATTTCGGCGAGCTGCTGGCAACCTCCCTGGCGGCGCGCGGCGTGCGCGGCCTGATCATCGACGCGGGCTGCCGCGACATCAAGGCCTTGAAGGAAATGGGCTTCCCCGTGTGGTCCAAGGCGGTTTCGGCCCAGGGCACGGTCAAGGAAACACTGGGCTCGGTGAACGTGCCGGTGGTATGCGCCCAGCAAATCGTCCACGCGGGCGACGTCATCGTCGCCGACGACGACGGCGTCGTGGTGGTTCCGGTTGCCAATGTGGCCAAGGTGGCGGTTGCGTCGCAGGCCCGGCTCGACAAGGAAGCCGTGACCCGCAAGGTCCTGGCCGGTGGAACCCTTGGGCTCGACTACTACAAGATGCGCGAAAAGCTCGAGGCCAAGGGCCTGCGCTACGTCGATTCCCTGGAAGATATTTAACGCGGCAAAGGAAGCAGCCATGCAAGTCCGGATTCCATGTGTGCAGATGCGCGGCGGCACCTCCAAAGGCGCGTATTTCCTGGCTTCGGATCTGCCCGCCGATCCAGCGGTGCGCGACCGCGTGCTGCTGGCCGTGATGGGTTCGCCCGACATCCGCCAGATCGACGGCATAGGCGGCGCCGATCCGCTGACCAGCAAGGTGGCCATTGTTTCGGCCTCGAGCCGGCCCGATGCCGACGTTGATTACCTGTTCGCCCAGGTGGTGGTGAACGAAGCGCGCGTCGACTACGGCCAGAATTGCGGCAATATGCTGGCGGGCGTCGGGCCCTACGCCATCGAGACCGGCATGATCGCCGCCACGGGCGACACGACGCGCGTGGCCATCCATATGGTCAACACCGGGCAGATCGCCGTGGCCTCGGTGGCCACGCCCGGCGGCCATGTGGAGTACGACGGCGACCAGCGCATCGATGGTGTGCCCGGCACGGCCGCGGCCATTCCCCTGGAGTTCCGCGATACGGCCGGTTCCAGCTGCGGCGCCTTGCTGCCCACCGGCAATGCCCAGGATGTCATCGACGGCATTGCGGTAACCTGCATCGACAATGGCATGCCGCTGGTGCTGATGCGGGCCCAGGATCTGGGGCGCAGCGGCTACGAAACCCGCGCCGAGCTGGACGCCGACGACGAACTCAAGAAGCGGATCGAGGCCATTCGGCTCAAGGCCGGGCCCATGATGAACCTGGGCGACGTGGCCGCGCGCACCGTGCCCAAGATGTGCCTGGTTTCGCCGCCCACGCAAGGCGGCGCCATCAACACGCGCAGCTTCATTCCGCATCGCTGCCATGCTTCCATCGGCGTGCTTGGCGCGGTCAGCGTCGCCACGGCCGTGGCCGTGCCCGGTTCGGTGTGCGAAGGCGTGGCGGTCATGCCCGCAGGCGATGCGCCCACACTGGGCATCGAGCACCCCACCGGCGAACTCAGCGTGCAGCTCAACCTGGATCGCAGCGGCGGTTCGGTGCAAGTAAGCAGCGCCGCCCTGATACGCACCGCGCGCTGGCTGTTCGACGGCCATGTGCACGTGCCGCAGCGCGTCTGGCCGGGCAAATAACATAGCAAAGTAGAGATATGTCGAAAGAAAAACTGGTTTTGCTTCCGGGCCTGTTGTGCGACGAAGCCGTATGGGCCGATCAGCGCGAGGCGCTGGCGTTACGCGCTGATACGTTCGTTCCCGATTACAACGACCTGGATTCCATCGCCGGCATGGCGAAAAAGGTGCTTGAAACGGCGCCTTACCCCGAGTTCTCGCTGGCCGGCCACTCCATGGGCGGCCGGGTCGCCCTGGAGGTCGTTCGCCAGGCTCCGCAGCGTGTGAAGCGCCTGGCCTTGCTGGACACCGGCTACGAAGCGATTGCCAAGGGGGAGGCCGCCGAGGCCGAGCGCGACAAGCGCATGAAGCTTCTGGCCGTGGCGAAAGAGCAGGGCATGCGCGCCATGGGCGGCTTATGGGCGCCGGGCATGGTTCATCCCGATCAGGTCGGCACCCCCTTGTATGAAGCCGTTCTGGACATGATCGAGCGCCGCACGCCAGGGCAATTCGAAGCGCAAATCAAGGCGCTGCTGGTCCGCCCCGATGCCACGCCGGTATTGCGGGCGCTGGCTTGCCCCACCGTGTTCATTTGCGGGCGTCAGGACTCATGGAGCCCCTTGCCGCGCCACGAAGCCATGCTGGCATTGGTGCCGCCAGGGCTTGGCTCCCTGCATGCCATCGAAGACTGCGGCCATATGTCCACCATGGAAAAACCGCAGGCCGTGTCGGATATTCTGGCGCGGTGGCTGGCCGCATAGGGTTCGCGCTGGCGCGCAGCGCCGGGGCATGGAATATCAAGAACAAGGATGAACTCATGAGCAATATCGAATCCCCCGAAGGACTCGCCGTGGTTCAGGCGGCATGCCGCGAACTGGTGGCGCGCTCGGCCTATTGCGTCGACCAGCAAGACTACCAGGCCTTTGCCGAGCTGTTTGCCGAGGACGGCCGCCTGGCGCGTCCGGGCGGCGCCTGGCTGAGCGGGCGTGCTGAAATCCTGGCCTCTTACCAGGGCCGGCCCGCCGACCGGATTACCCGGCACGTGGTCGGCAATACCGTGTTCATCGATACCCAGGCTGGCTCGGCCAAGGCGGTGAGCTATCTGGTGCTATGGAGCACCAGCGCCGGCGAAGCCGTCGAGGCCTTCGGCCGCAAGGCCAACGCGCGCCAGGTGCTGGGCGAGTTCCACGACAGCTTCGTCAAGACGGAACAAGGCTGGCGGATCGCCCAGCGCGAAGCCGAATTCATCATGTACAAGGATCAATGAAATGAGTGCAACGCTTCCCACATTGAACAGCATTGCCCTGGTGGGCTTCGGCGAAGCTGGAACCCTGCTGGCCGAGGGCTGCGTCAAGGCCGGCGCCAAGGTTTCCACTTACGACATCAAGGTCGGCGACGCTGCCCTGCGTCCGGCCCTGGCCGAGCGCGCCGAGACCTTGGGCGTCGTGCTGCACGACAGTCTTGAAAGCGCGGTGCGTGGCGCGGATCTCGTCATTTCCGCGGTAACGGCCAGTTCCGCCCGCGCGGCGGCGGAGTCCGCCGCCGAGTTCCTGAAGCCGGGCCAGTATTTCATGGACATCAATTCGGTGTCGCCGGCCACCAAGGGCATCGACCGCGACGCCATCGAGCGTTCGGGCGCCTTCTATGTGGAGTCCGCCGTCATGGCGCCGGTGCCGCCCTATGGGCTGAAGGTGCCCATGCTGCTGGGCGGCGCGCAAGCGGCCGTGCTGTCGGAAAGCCTGAACAAGCTGGGTTTGCGCACGCGGGCCGTGGCCACCAGGGTGGGCGTGGCCTCGGCCATCAAGATGTGCCGCAGCGTCATGATCAAGGGCATCGAGGCCCTGACGGTGGAATGCATGACCGCGGCGCGCCGCTACGGCGCCGAGAAGGAAGTGCTGGCTTCGCTGGCCGAAACCTTCCCCAGCATGGGCTGGACGGAAGAACTGCCCGATTACCTCATCAGCCGCGTCGCCGAACACGGCCGCCGCCGCGCCGCCGAGATGCGTGAAGTGGTCGAGACTCTGCAGGATGTCGATATCGCCCCGCTGATGTCCAGCGCCACAGCGCAGCTGCAGGACGCTTTCGTGGATCGCATGCAGGAGCTGGGCGTGGCTTACCCTGTCGGCGAAAAATTCGTCTGGCCCCAGTTTGTCGATGCCTTGCAAGGGAAGAAAAAGACCGGTTGACGTGGCGGGCTTCGCTCAATATTATTGTCCGGATCAGCATTTGACTCAGAGTCAGGCGGGCTAGTGCACGGTCCGCCGGCGGCAATTTCTTCCCTCGGTCTCGAGCACCGGGGTTTCACAGGACACCTGATGAGCGAACCGAATTTTTCAACCTCTGGCCATGGCATCCACTTGTTTCATGGCCTAGCCTCCACATGTTCAAAAAAAGTACGTCTGTGCTTGTATGAAAAGGGCATTCCCTTCGAAAGCCACATGCTGGATCTGCAGAAGTTCGAACAGCACCGGCCCGAGTACCTTGCCATCAATCCGAACGGCGTGGTGCCCGCGCTATTGCACGAGGGGCGGCCCGTTGTCGAATCTTCCATCATCATCGAATACCTCGACGACTGTTTTCCGCAAAACCCGCTGAAGCCGCAGGACCCCTACGAGCGCTACCAGATGCGCCTGTGGATCAAATATTCGGACGAGGTCGCCTACAAGGCGGTTTACGCTCCGACATGGCAAAAGCTCCGAGGCCGTGCATCGGCGGGCCTCGATTCGGAGAAGCTGCGGGAAACGCTTTCGCGGATACCCACGAAAGAGCGCCGTGACCGCTGGGAGAAGATGGCCCAGGGCGGCTTCACCGAGGATGAGCTGCGCGACGCGGTCGACAAGATGCAAGGCTGTTTGAACCAGGTCGAGTCGAACCTGGCCGAACGCAAATGGCTCGGTGGAAGCACATACTCCCTGGCGGACATCGCAATGGTGCCGTTCATCGACCGCATCATGAACTTGCGGCCGGACTTCATGCCGGACGGCACCTATCCGCGCTTGAAAGAGTGGTACGAGCACATGCGCGAGCGGCCCGCCTTCCAGAAGGCATTTCAATTCAAGGATGATCCCAGGGCGGCCGAACTGCCTAATCTTTGACCGCACGCCAAAGCGCAAGCCTCGGACCCCGGGCCGAGGTCAAGCGAGGTTTGGCGATGAAAAAAACGGCCCAAGGCTTGTGTTTGCGTTAAGCTTATCTGGTTTCCAAGCGGAATAAACCGTTCATACGCGGTTATCGCATCGCGCACTGTTTTCATGACCAGGAGACCACTATGGCCGACGCACCCACTACCGAATTTTGGAAAGACATCCCCGCCATTTCCGACGTGTTCAAGCCGGACGCCCTGCCCGAAGCCTATATCGCCAACGCCCCGACCGACGATGAACGGTATTACGTGCCTTTTTCCGACACGGTATCGTCCCGCCCCCTGTGGATCTCGCCCACCCAGAACAAATGGGCCGACATCCTCATGGCCAAGTCCGCCGGACTGGTCAATCGCCACTACCACCCGCACGAAGTTTTCGCCTTTACCATCTCGGGCAAATGGGGCTACCTGGAACATGACTGGACCGCCACCGCCGGCGATTTCGTTTATGAAACCCCGGGTGAAGGCCATACGCTGGTTGCCTACGAACACAAAGACCCCATGAAGACCTTCTTCATCGTCAAGGGCCCGCTGATCTGGCTGGACGACAATGGCGACGCCAACGGCTATTTCGACGTACACGACTACATCAAGATGTGCCGCGACCATTACGAGAAAGTCGGCATCGGCGCCGATTACATCGATACGCTGTTCCGATAAAACCGCCGCGAAAGCTCAGGCCAATCCGTAGTGAATATGAAAAAACCCCCGGTTTTACCCGAGGGTTTGTCGGCAGCCTGGGCAGGCAAGGCTTGTGCGGGCCTTGCTTGTTAACGGCATGCCGCATTGCGGCACAGTGCAGGGGCTTATTTACCCCTTACGCCGCCTTGCGCAGATGCCCCAGCTGGTTGTGCGGATCGATGACGAATTTCTTGGGTGCGCCAAGATCGAACTCGTGGTAGCCGCGCGGGGCGTCGTCCAGCGTAATGACCTGCACGCCGACGACTTCGGCGATGTTGATGCGGTCCCACAAAATAGCCTGCATGAGCGCGCGGTTGTACTTCATGACCGGAGTCTGGCCGGTGAAGAAGCTGTGCGACTTGGCCCAGCCCAGGCCGAAGCGCACGCTGAGCGAGCCGGTTTGCGCGGCCTTGTCGTGGGCGCCGGGGTCCTCGGTGACATACAGGCCCGGAATGCCGATCTTGCCGGCGGCGCGGGTGATGTTCATGAGCGAGTTCAGCACGGTGGCGGGTGCCTCGGTTTGCGAGCCGCTGTGGCCGTGGCCGCGCGCTTCGAAACCGACGGCGTCGATGGCGCAGTCGACTTCGGGGGTGCCCAGGATGGCGGCGATCTGGTCGCCCAGCGGGGTGTCGAGCGAGACGTCGACGACTTCGAAGCCGACTTTCTTGGCGTGCGCCAGGCGGTCGGCGTTGAGGTCGCCAACGATGACGACGGCCGCGCCGAGCAGGCGGGCGGAAGCCGCGGCCGCCAGTCCCACGGGGCCCGCGCCAGCCACGTAAACCGTGCTGCCGGGGCCTACGCCGGCCGTGACGGCGCCGTGGAAGCCGGTGGGCAGGATGTCGGACAGGCAGGTGAGGTCGCGAATTTTCGCGATGGCCTGGTCTTTATCGGGAAACTTGAGCAGGTTGAAATCGGCGTAGGGCACCATGACGTATTCGGCCTGGCCGCCGATCCAGCCGCCCATGTCGACGTAGCCGTAGGCGCCGCCGGCGCGCGAAGGGTTGACGCTGAGGCAGACGCCGGTGTCCTGCTCTTTGCAGGTGCGGCAGCGGCCGCAGGCCACGTTGAAAGGCACCGAGACCAGGTCGCCTTTTTTCATGTTCTCGACATCGCGGCCGACTTCAAGGACTTCGCCGGTGATTTCGTGGCCCAGGATGAGGCCGGTGGGAGCGGTCGTGCGTCCGCGCACCATGTGCTGATCCGAGCCGCAGATGTTGGTGGATAGAACCTTGAGGATCACACCATGGCCGGCGGTCTTGCCGGCGGGGGTGACCAGTTCGGGGAAGGGAATGGATTGGACCTCGACCTTGCCGGGTCCAACGTAAGCCACGCCTCGGTTTGACGCCATTTGCATGCTCCTTTGGGTTTCGTAACTACAGGCTTGGATGCCGTTCGGACTGTCTTGTACAGTCCACTGAATGTTACTGGTTGGCGGGAAAAAATCAATAGTTGTTTACGCTTTGTGGCTATTCTTTGTACGGCAGTATCGGCTCATGACGCAAGGACATCCGTTTGCGCCAGGTCGGGGTCGCCGCGCCAGGGTGGTTCGATGGTGATGCTGCCTTGCGCCATGCGCGATACGCAGGTGCATATTTTGCCGCCCTGGGCATGCTGCTCGCGGGTGAAGAAGACATCGCGGTGGTCGGCCGTGCCGTCGGTGGCCAGCACATCGACGGCGCACAGCCCGCATTCGCCGCGGCGGCAGTTGGACACCATGGCGACGCCTGCCTCGGTCAGGGCGTCGAGCATGGATTGTTCCGCCGGCACCTGGATCTCCAGGCCAAGCCGCGGCAGGCGGACGGTGAAGTCCGCCGCGGGATAGCGGCCGCTGGAGCCGAAGGTTTCGTAGCGCAGCCGCGAGCTTGCGCGTCCGGCCGCGAACCAGTGCGTGCGCACGGCTTCCATGAGGCCCATGGGGCCGCAAAGATAGAGCTGGTCGGTGTCGGCCAGCGCGGCGATTTCGCCGGGAATGTCGATGCGCTGGTTCCGGGCGGAGACAAAAACGCGCAGTCGGTTGCCCAGCAGCTCCTGCAGCTCGGCCAGATAGGCAAGTTCGGCCTCGGTGCGCACGGCGTAGGCCATGCGCACGTCGGCTCCGCTGCCGGCCAGCGCGCGGGCCACGCTGAGCAGGGGCGTGATGCCTATGCCGCCCGCGATCAGCAGATAGCGGGCGGAGCCGTAGACGGGCGCCAGGTCGGACGCCGGCGCGGTGGCCTTGAGGCGCGCGCCTTGCGCCAGCGACCACATATAGCGCGAACCGCCGCGGCTGCTCGGCACATGCTTGACGGCGATGGTTGCATTGGCGCCTTCGCAGCGCACGACGGAATACGAGCGCGAGTCGGGCTGGCCGTTGGCCATGACCTGGACGTCGATGTGCGCGCCCGGGTCGGCGTGCACGGCTTGCGGGTATTGCAGCTGGAATTCCCGCACTGTGGGCGTGAGGTCGCGGACGGCCAGGACGGTGGCGTCGAGCCAAGTGTCGTGGGTATTCATGCGCCGACAGCCTCCCGGGGAACGACGGCTGGCTGCTGCGCGCCGGACAGCTCTTTGTCCACCATGCCGTCGATGAGGCGCCTGGCCCATAGAGAGCCGGCATCGATGTTCAGGTTGTAGAACTCGCGGCCCGGATTGGCGTCCATGGCGCGCTGCTGGGCTTCGATGATGGTTTCGTCCTCGAGCAGAATGCCGCGCGCCGCCTGCAGGACTTCGCGCGTAATGCGCTGTTCGCGCACCCGGTAGTTGCGCAGGTGGCACCAGAAGTAGTAGCTGGTTTTTTCGGTGGAAGGGGTGGGAATGTGGATGACCCACATTCCCACGCCCTGGCTGCGGTCGCCCTGGGGCGCGCCGCTGCCGGCCGGGGCGACGCCGACGTCGAGCAGTATGGTTGCCGGAGCCTTGAAATGGATGATCTGCCAGCGGTCGACCGGGCCGGGCTTGCCGAGCTGGGCGCCCCAGAAGGCGGGGGCTTCTTCGCCCAGCACCCAGCGGCGCACCGTGGCCGTGGTTTCGCCGTGCACGGCATCGAAGGGCGCTTCGGCCAGCGCCTCGTTGCCGATGCTGGAGCCGTGCACATAGGTTTCATGAGTAAGATCCATGAGGTTGTCGAGGATGAGCCGGTAGTCGGCCTTGACCTCGACCATGCTGCCGTCGCCCGCCCAGTCGGCGTCATCCATCCAGGGCAGGCTGGGAACCTTGGCGGGATCGGCCAGGGCCGGGTCGCCCGGCCAGACCCACACGAAGCGGTGGCGCTCCACGACAGGAAATGAGCGCACACAGGCCGAGGGGTTGATGGTTTCCTGGCTGGGCATGTGGGTGCAGCGGCCGTCGGCGTTGAAATGCATGCCGTGGTAGCCGCAGCGCACGCCGTCGCCCACCAGTGTGCCGAGCGACAGCGGCACCAGGCGATGCCAGCAGGCGTCGGCCAGCGCCACGGCTTGGCCGTCCTGCTTGCGGTAAAGCACCATTTGCTGGCCGCAGATGCTGCGGGCCAGCAGCGTGCGGCCGACTTCGGCATCCCAGGCGGCTACGTACCAGGCGTTCAAGGGAAAGGTGGGACGCGGCGTCGACGTCATGCTTGTCTCCATGGATTGTTATCGGATTCTGGCGGCCGGGTGCCGCCCGGCCATCGGGGCTGATCCGCTATGCGGGCCAGCCCCAGGGTTTAGGGTCTGTCAACAGGCCCTAGCGCGATTCGGGCACGCGGCGCGTCTGCATGAATTCTTCGAAGCTTTCGCCGCGCATGATGGCGTAGACCTCGAGATTGGTCTTGCGCGCCACGCGGGCGAATTTTTCCAGCACGAAGAAATTGGCGCCGTACTGCACCAGGCCCAGCCAGTCCTGCTTGCGCAGGAGCTCTTTTTCGGTGTCGTTCAGCCCGGCCTCCTGCATGACGGCCTCGGGGTCGGCCAGGTAGCGTTCGCGCCATTCCTTGCCGATCATTTTCCAGAGGAAGCGGTTGAGCTTGAGCGTTTTATTGCTGATGCGGATGTCGAAGGCATAGGTGCCGCTCAGTTGTTCGATGCCTTTCAGTTGCGGATTCATGGCTTGCTTCCTTATGCGGGCACGCTGGCCGTGCTGGACCGGGCCGCCTGCTGCGCAGGCTCTTCGCCTTCTTCGAAGAGGACGACGGTCATGGCCGTGGTGGTGGCCAGGTAGTAGTTCTGATGCAGCTTGCGGATTTTCTCGGGCATGGCGCCGCGCATGGCCAGCCACATGATCTGTTCCACGCTTTCCGCCCCGCCAAGGCGCACGAAATCGGCATGGGTCAGCTGGGTGAGCTTTTCGGGCTCGAACTGCAGCTGCCGCAGGAACTCGAGATCCCATTCCTCGTTGTTGAAGCCGGTGCGTTCGCCGTGGATCTGGTGCGACAGGCCGCCCGTGCCGACGATGACGACCTTGAGGTCTTCGGGATAGGACTCGACCGCGCGGCGTATGGCCTGGCCCAGCTTGTAGCAGCGGCGGGCCGTGGGCAGCGGGTATTGCAGCACGTTGACGGCGATGGGCACGATGGCGCCGGGCCAGTCCGGCTCGTGCGGCCAGAGCAGCGGCAGGGGCGAGGCGCAGCCGTGGTCGATGGGCTTTTCCTGGAAGATGGTGAGGTCGAATTCGTCGTTGACCAGCGATTCGGCGATATGGCATTGCAGGTCGACATTGCCCTTGATGGCGGGCAGGTTGCGCAGTCCCGCGCCTTCGTCGGCCACGGGAAAGCGTTCGCCGACGCCAAGCGCGAACGTGGGGTACATGTCGAAGAAAAAGGTGGTGGCGTGGTCGTTGTAGATGAAGACCAGCGCATCGGGTTTTTTCTCGGCCAGCCAGGCGGCCACCGGCTTGTAGCCTTCGAACAAAGGCGCCCAGGCCGGGTCGTTCTGACGGCCCTTGTCGTAGGCGACGCCGATGGTTGGAACGTGCGAGGTCCCGATGCAGCCGATGATTTTAGCCATGATGGATTCCGTAATGAGTTGATGCGCCTTGGCGCTCAGGCGTATTGGTAATTGGCCTCGGCCGATGCCAGTTGATGCAGCACCTTGCGCATCATCAGGCCGGGTTTGTCCGGGGCGAAGTTCAGGTCGAACTGGGGCTCGACATCGGTTTGCACTACATTGAGGATGGCTTCGAGCGCGTCGACGTCTTCAAGGTAAGCCTTGTTGGAGGCTTCGTAAAGGAATTTGTCGGTTTCGGCGTTGTCCAGGTCGAAGTTGCGCGAGTTGAACCACCAGTAGTGGATGCGTCCGTTGGATTCGGGCGTGATCAGGTGCGTGATGTTGAAGCGGTAGATCGAGGGCCTGCCTGCGGCGGGCTCGTGGTCGATGATCTGCGCGAACGCGGTATGGACGGCCGGCGAGGCGAAGCGGGCTTCCGACAGGCGGTCGACGTTCTTGTGCATGAGGTTGGTGGGAATGCCGTAGATGCCCGGAGGCGGCGAGTTCTTCAGCGAGCGGTCGATGATGACGACGTCGCCCTCCTGGCGCACCTTGAGCTTGGAGCGCGCGTATTCCAGCGTGCCCACGGTGCCCGGATGCAGGAAGGGGAAGTGGGTTTGATCGAGCAGGTTCTCGTGCATGGCCACGTAGTCGGAATTGAGCGGGAACGTGCCGCAGACGCTTTTCCAGGCGGGGTCGGCCAGCCAGCTGGTGTCGGGGATTTTGCTTTCGTCGGCCAGGTCGGGGTTGCCCATCCAGATCCAGACGATGGGGCCGCGTTCGGCAATGGGAAACGAGCGCACGTTGGCGTTGGCCGGCACGATGGGCATGGAGGGCATGTTGACGCAGCGGCCCGAGGGGTCGAATTGCATGCCGTGGTAGCCACAGATCAGCACATCGCCTTCCAGGCGGCCTTTGGCCAGGGGGAAAGAGCGGTGCGGGCAGCGGTTGCGCACGGCCACCGGCTCGCCGGCCATGGTACGGTACAGCGCCACGTCGGTGCCCAGGAAGCGGCGGCTGATGACGTCGCGCGAGATTTCCGAGCTGAAGCCGGCCACGTACCAGCAGTTCTTGACGAGCGGCGTGGCATTGTCGGCGTATCCGCCGGGTTCGAAGGTGAAGTCAACATCGGTATAGCTCATGGTCTTTCTCCAGGTTATGGGGTGTCAGGCGTCCAGGACCAGCCGTGATCCGGTGGTCCGTGAAACGCAGATGCAAAGGGTTTTGCCGGAAGCGCGCTCCTCTTCGTCGAGATAGCGGTCGCGGTGGACGAGTTGGCCGTCGTTGTCCAGGACATCCAGGGGACAGAGCCCGCATTCGCCGCGGCGGCAGTCCGACAGCACGTGCACGCCGGCGGCAGTCAGTGCGTCGAGGATGCTGGTGTCGCGCCCGACGTGGATACGCCGGCCCGATGCCTTGAGCTCCACGTCGAAGGCGACGTCGTCGACGCCCGGCCCCGATGAAAAGAGTTCGTTGCGGATGCGGGACGGGTCCCAGCCCAGTTCCTGGGCGGCTTGTTCCGCGGCCTTGACCATGGGCGCCGGCCCACAGACGTAGACATTGGCGCCTTCGGGCTGGCTGGCCAGCAGGGCGCGCAGGTCGAGCAGGTTCTTGCTGTCGGCGCCGCTGACGTGGATGCGCGCATTGCCGGCGCCCAGGCGCAGGACGTCCTGGCGATAGGCCATGTCGGCGGCGACGCGCCCCGAATAAACCATTTCGAAATTCCGGCCGCGCCGGACCAGGCTGCGCAGCATGGACAGAATGGGGGTGATGCCGATGCCGCCGGCGATGAGCAGGCTTTTGGAGTCGCGCCTGTCCAGCGGGAAATGATTCTTGGGGTGGGAAACCTGCAGCGTGGTGCCGATGGCGAAGGTGTCGTGGATGTGCGCCGAGCCGCGCTGGCGGTCTTCGCGCTGCACGGCGATGCGGTAGATGTCGGGCGTGTCGTCCCAGTTGCCGGCGCCGCCTATCAGCGAGTAGTGGCGCACGATGGGGCCGCTGACAGGCGATTCGGTGTGCAGTTCGACGTGGGCGCCGGGTTCGAAGGGGGGCAGCGCGCCGCCGTCCTGCGAGCGCAGGAGGTATTCGCGGATTCGCGGGGTAAGCTGCCGGATGCCGGCGACCACCACGTTCAGATTGTTCTTGGCCAAGATAGGAGCTCCGATGCCTTGGGCCGTTTTCGGGGGAAAAGGGCCTGTTTGTCCTTTGGTTTTATTATTTGGGATCCCAAATAATAGGTTTTATCGGGTTTGTTTGTCAGAATATACTATATTTGGATCCATTTTGGGATTCTTTTTTTGTTATGATCATCAAAAGAAAGTCGTTTTCCTGATCTTCCGGCCAATGCGAAGCCTTGCTCTTGTGCAATAAGGCCGAGCAAGGCTTATTTTGGGGGCCCGAGCCCCTCGATTCCATGACTCAGCCATCATCCGTCATCGTGCGTCTGCGTGAAATGATCTTGCGGGGCGAGCTCGTGCCCGGCGAGCGCATGCCCGAGGCGGAACTGGCCGCGCGCCTTGGCGTCTCGCGCACCCCTGTGCGGCAGGCCTTGCCGGCCCTGGCCCAGGAAGGCCTGCTGGTGCCTGCCGGCAAGCGCGGCTATTCGGTGCGGGCCTTTACCACCCAGCACAGTCTGGACGCCTTGCGCATCCGTTCGGTGCTGGAGGGGTTTGCCGCGCGCACCGTGGCCGACCGCGGGGCGTCGCCCGCATTGCTTGCCGCCCTGAAGGCCTGCCTGTACGAAGGCGATGTCATCTTCGCCGGCCGGGTGCTGCAAGAGGACGACGAGCTGCGCTATGCGGAAATGAACGCCCGCTTCCATCTGCTTATCATGGAAGCCGCCCAGATGCCGCTGCTTGAAAGCCTGACCGAGCGCTGCAACCTGGTGCCCTTCACCGCGCCCAAGAGCATTGCGTTTTCCAGCACCAGCAAAGACCGGATGTTCGACTTCCTGTTCTATGCCCATGGCCAGCACCACAATATCGTCGAGGCCATCGAGGCCGGGCAGGGCGACCGGGCCGAATTCCTGTTCCGCGAGCATGCCTATACCCAGGAAAAAAGCCAGACGGCGAACCCCGCCATGGGGCCTATCATGGCCTTGCGCAACGAAGCCGCCTGAAGCCGCCCGAGCTCCTGCCGCCGGGCCCTGAAATTCTGTTGTCCAGGATGGAACAAAAGCTTGACCGCCATGGTCGGGCGCGCTGTGCGTTCCTTCATGCCGCGAAGACCCCTCAAGCTCCAGGGTTTCTGGCAAGATATTGAAAATAAATAATATTTCGGGATTTGCCGGCGCTTGAATGAGGCGTTTCGGGCAGCCCGACACCCCTGTTTTCAAACTTGCCAAGTGCCTTTCCGGGCCGCTCTTTCGGCCCTGCTTCACTCCTATACTCGTCTCCATATTCACGCTGCGCCTGGCCTTTGGGGCACCGCAAGCGCCCACGCTGCGCCGCTGATGCGGCTGGCTGCTCCCCGGGTTGGATCTTTTCAGGAGATGAACATGTTTTTAAAAAACTGCTGGTACATGGCAGGCTGGGACTACGAACTGATCGACAACAAGTTCCTGTCCCGCAAGTTGCTGAACGAGCCCATTTTGTTCTTTCGCGGGGCAAGCGGAAAAGTCGTCGCGCTGGAAGACCGCTGCTGTCATCGGGGCGCGCCGCTTTCCCTGGGCCGGCGCGAAGGCGACAGCGTGCGCTGCATGTACCACGGGCTGAAGTTCGACGCCTCGGGCAAGTGCATAGAGATTCCCGGCCAGGAAATGATACCGCCCAAGCTGGGGGTGCGTTCCTACCCCATCGTCGAGCGCGACCACCTTGTCTGGATATGGATGGGCGATCCGGCGCTGGCCGACGAGTCCCAGATCATCGACTTCCCCTATTTGAGCGATCCGGCCTGGCGCGGGCAGCCCGATTACATCCACTACGATTCGAACTACCTGCTCATCGTGGACAACCTGAGCGACTTCGCCCACCTGGCCTGGGTGCACACCCACACGCTGGGCGGCTCGGAGGAATACGCCTACAAGACCAAGCCCGCGTCCGTCGAGCGCCTGGAGCGCGGCTTCCGGGTGACGCGCTGGCACATGAACAGCGCGCCGCCGCCCTTCCACCGCAAGGTCATCGACAACGACGACAATGTGGATAGGTGGAACGTGGGCCACATGCAGATCCCGGGAATATTTTTCCTGGAGAGCGGGTTTGCGCCGGCCGGTTCGGGCGCGGAAAGGGGCAACCGGGAAGGCGCGAAGGAATACCGCAACTGCCAGTTCATCACCCCGGAAACCGAAAGCACGACGCATTTCTTTTTCAGCTACCTGCACAACTTCGAGGTCGACAACTACAACGTCACGCTTTCCCTGCACGACAGCCTGATCGAAGGCTTCATGGAGGACAAGCACATCATCGAGCGCCAGCAGCGGGTGCTGGACGAAGACCCGCAGTTCAAACTGCTGGCCATCGCCGCCGACGGCCCGCTGTCGCACTTCCGCTGGACGCTGGACAAGCTGATTGCGCAGGAGCAGCAGCAACAGCCGGCGCTGCAGGCCCAGCAGGTGCACCGCAAGCCCTCGGCGGCGGTGGCCTGATGCCGGCGAGGAGAAATTGCTGATGAGTCTTGCGCCAACGGAAAAGCTCACGGTGAAGGTCGCCGGCTATGTGGCGGAGGCCAAGGATGTCGTGCTGCTAGAGCTGCGGGACGTTCATGATGGCGTCTTGCCGCGTTTCGAGCCGGGGGCGCATATCGAGATGCACCTGCCCAACGGCCTGATCCGGCATTATTCGCTGTTGAACGACAGCCGCGAAACCGATCGCTACGTCGTGGCGGTGGGCAGGGCCGCCGATG
The DNA here is from genome assembly GCF_035555955.1 of Eoetvoesiella sp. Lineage (NCBI taxonomy): Bacteria > Pseudomonadati > Pseudomonadota > Betaproteobacteria > Burkholderiales > Alcaligenaceae > Eoetvoesiella > Eoetvoesiella sp. Next base: position 18,276 of record NZ_DATMGA010000011.1, read on the forward strand.
GGCGCGGAGGCTCGGACTATGTGCACCAGAGGCTGGCTCAGGGGGCGCAGTTCCAGATCGGCGCGCCGCGCAACAACTTCCCCCTGGATCCGCAGGCCGAATCCTATTTGTTCATTGCCGGAGGCATAGGCATTACCCCCATCATGTCCATGATCCGGTGGTGCTGCGCCAACGGGCGCGCGTGGCGGCTGGTGTATGCCGCGCGCAGCCGGCAGCGCGCGGCCTTGTACGAGGACATCCGGCTTCTGGGCGGCGCCAACGTGCATTGGCATTTCGACGACGAGCGCGGCGGCCACCTGCAGGCCGGGGATTTCGTGCGCGACCTGGGCCGGGGCGAACAGATCTACTGTTGCGGGCCGCAGCCCTTGATGCAGGCGGTGCAGGCGGCTTGCGCCGGCCATCACGACGGCATCGCGCATTTCGAGTGGTTTTCCGCGCCCGACACCGAGGCGCGGCCGGCCGAGTCCGGCGCGTTCGAAATCCAGTTGCGGCGCAGCGGCGTCTCGTTCATGGTGCCGCCCGACAAAAGCATTCTGGAAGTCCTGGAGGAAAACGGTTTCAGCATTCCCTTTTCGTGCCGCGAGGGAACTTGCCGTACTTGCGAAACCGGTGTTTGTTCGGGCACTCCCGAACATTTCGACTACGTTCTGTCCGCCGAGGAACGGGCGGCGGGCAAGTCGATGATGGTGTGCGTTTCCAGAACCAGCGATCCGGTGTTGTGCCTGGATCTGTAAGGCCTTGCATGGTAATGGATTCTGTTGTGATGGCGATTCGATGGCGATTGCGCCGAAGCGCCTGAATATTGCATCGTATTTTTATAAATCAAAAGGAGACTGATTTGAGAAACTTACTACGCTTGAGCGCCGTCCTTGCCGGTGTGTTCGTCTCGACCGCGTTGTACGCCCAAGTGCGCGTAGGCCTGACGCTGTCCACCACGGGGCCGGCCGCGTCGCTGGGAATACCCGAACAAAATACCGCGGCCCTGCTTCCCAGGGAGATCGGCGGGCAGAAGATCGACTACATCATTCTCAACGATGCGTCGGACACCACGGTGGCGGTGAAGAACACGCACAAGCTGATCAACGAAGACAAGGTCGACGCCATCATCGGCTCGACCATCACCACCAATTCGCTGGCCATGATCGACACTGTGGGTCCGGCCGGCGTGCCCATGATCAGCGTGGCGGCTTCCAAGCATATTGTTTCGCCCATGGATGCGAACCGCCATTGGGTTTACAAGACGGTGCAGAACGATTCGTTGCTGACTGAGTCGGCCGTCAGGCACATGGCGGCCCATGGCGTGAAGACCGTGGCGTATATTGGCTTTTCCGACGGCTATGGCGACAGCTGGCTTCAGGAACTGACCCAGATGGCCGGGAAACATCACATCAAGGTGGTGGCGAACGAGCGCTATGGCCGTACGGATTCCTCGGTCACCGGCATCGTGCTCAAGGCCATGGCCACCAAGCCCGACGCCGTCTTCATCGGCGCTTCGGGAACGCCCGGGGCGCTGCCGCAGATGGCGCTGGTGGAGCGCGGCTACAAGGGCAAGATCTACCAGACGCAGGGCGTTGCCAACCAGGACTTCCTGCGGGTTTGCGGCAAGAGCTGCGAAGGCACCTTCATCGCCGTGGGGCCGGCCATGGTTGCCGCTCAGCTGCCCGACAGCCATCCGGCCAAGGCCGTGGCCCTGGACTACATCAAGCATTACGAGGCTAAATACGGCGCGGGATCGGTGTCGCCGTTCGGCGCGCACGTCTGGGACGCCGGACGCCTGCTTCAACGCGCCATTCCCCTGGCTTTGAAGCAGGGCAAGCCCGGCACCAAGGAGTTCCGCTCGGCCCTGCGCGACGCGCTGGAGCAGACCAAGGACCTGGCCGTCGCCAATGGCGTGCTCAACATGACTCCGCAGGATCATGCGGGCTTCGACGCCCGGGCGGTCGCCATGATCCGCATCGAAGGCGGCAAGTGGAAGCTGGTGCCGACCGATTAGGCCCTGGTTGCGCGGTTCGGGTAATCCATGATGTTTCAGGGGGGGGCGCTCGCGCCGACATCGAGCGGCCCCCCGATCGCTGATTATCCCGATTTCCGGCGCCGGGCAATCATGGTATACATCGAGAGCATCGGGAGCTGCGGCACGGCTCCCGATGTTGGCTTTTCAGGTGGCGTTTGCCGCAGACCGGGCAGCGGCCCGGACTCTCGATCGAGGATGACATGCCGTCACTCTATTCAACCTCCCGTTTACGCAACAAGGATCCGTCGTCCTACTGGCAGGACACGATCTCCCGCACCTTCGTGCCCTGCGTCACCACGCTGCCCTCGAACTTCCGGGGGGCCGTGTCGGTCAGCGAAGTCGGCGCCATATCCTGCCATCACGTCGCCGCCACCAGGCATCGGGCCAGCCGCTCGGCCGCCGATATCGGTTCCCACCACAAAGACGTCGTCCTGCTTACGCTGGTGACATCCGGCGTCGAGCGCGTGGTGCAGGATGGCCGCGAAGTCGTCCTGCGCAAGGGGGATTTCGCCTTCCACGATTCCACCCGCCCTTATTCGCTGTACTTCGACACCGAATTCTCGCAAGTCATCTACCAGATTCCCCGCAGCCTGCTGCGGCAGCGCCTGGGTTCGTTCGAAAGATACACCGCTGTCAAGCTGTCGTCGGACGAGCAGGTGGGCAAGCTGACTTCGAGCTTCCTGCTGGGCCTTTCCAGGCTCGACAAGCGGGTCGATCCGCTTATCGGCGAGAGGCTGGTCGACCAGACGGTCGATCTGCTGGCCATGGCCTTCAGCTCGCAGCGCGGGCCCGTGGATGCCAGCAGGTCTTCGCATCGCGCGGCGCTGCTGTACCGGGCCAAGCTGTTCATCGAGTCGCGTTTGCGCGGAACGGTCGCGTCGGCCGACGTCGCCGAACTGCTGGGCTGCTCTGCGCGCTACGTCAACGACTTGTTCGCGGACGAAGGCATGTCGGTGGGCAATTACGTATTGCAGCGCCGCCTGGAAAAATGCCGCGACGACCTGGTCGACAATACCACGCGCCGGCGGGTCAGCCAGATCGCCTATGGCTGGGGCTTCAACAGCATTGCGCACTTCAGCCGGGCGTTCCGGGCGCGCTACGGCATGAGTCCCACCGATTATCGCGTACGGCACGGCGTCCCTGCCGCGCCGGCCGACTGATTCGGATGCGCCGCCGCGATGGCGGGAATCCCGCCTTGCGGCTCCGCCCGGCCACAAGGCGTGCGGCACGCGGCCGCTGGCGATACACTGAAGGCCGTGGCGCTGCGTATGGCGCCTGCCGTCCTTGCACCATGAATCCAACCAATACTTCCCCTCGTGCCGAACGCCGCATTGCGCATCTGGATATGGATGCGTTTTATGCGTCGGTGGAGCTGCTGCGCTATCCGGAATTGCGCGGGCAGCCGGTGGTGATCGGGGGGCGTTCGGTGCATCAGCCTGGCGCTGGCGAAGACGGCGTCCGAACGTATGCGCGCCTGCGCGACTACGTGGGACGGGGCGTCGTAACCACCTCTACCTACGAAGCGCGCGCCCTGGGCGTGTTTTCGGCCATGGGAATGATGAAGGCGGCGCAGTTGGCCCCCGACGCCATCCTGCTGCCCGCGGACTTTACCGCCTACCGGCACTATTCACGCCTGTTCAAGGCGGCCGTGGCCGAGCTGGCGCCGCGCATCGAAGACCGCGGCATCGACGAAATCTACATCGACCTGACGGATCACCCCGAGCCCAGCCTGGAAATCGCGCAGCGCCTCAAGGCGGCGGTGAAGCAGGCGACGGGCGGCCTGATCTGCTCCATTGCCATTTCGCCCAACAAGCTGCTGTCCAAGATAGGCTCCGAACTGGACAAGCCGGACGGGCTGACGCTGCTGACCATGGACGACCTGCCCTCTCGCATCTGGCCGCTCCCGGTGCGCAGGATCAACGGCATAGGCCCCAAGGCGGGCGTCAAGCTGCAGGCGTTGGGCATCGAGACCATAGCCCAGCTTGCCGGGGCCGAGCCCGACCTGCTGCAGGAGCATTTTGGCCTGACCTATGCGCGCTGGCTGCTGCAGGTAGCTCACGGCCAGGACGATCGTTCTGTGGTGACGCATTCCGAGCCCAAGTCGCTGAGCCGCGAAACCACGTTCGAGCGCGACCTGCACGTGGTGCACGACAGGGCCATGCTGTCGGAGGTCTTTCTGCGCCTGTGCACCCAGGTGGCCGGCGACCTCGATCGCAAGGGCTATATGGGACGCACCATTGGCATCAAGCTGCGTTTCGACGATTTCCGCACGGTGACGCGCGACCTGACCCTGCCTGTGCAAACGGCCGACGGCAAGGAGATTCATCGCGCGGCGGGCCAATGCCTGAAGCGTGTCGTGCTGGATCACCGCATACGATTGCTGGGGGTGCGGGTAGGCAGTCTTTCCAGGGCCGATACGCAGCGGCAAGGCAACGGCGGCGGCCGGAGTTTCTCGCAAGGAGAATTGTTTGCGGAATGATGCGATAGTGATGAAGGAAGTTCAGCGAGCGGCCATCCAGGCGCCATGGTTGTTGCTGCATAAAGGTAAAATGCTCTGTATACTGAGTATTTCGAACGATTGGAACCTGCGAGGGCGACGGTAATATGACAGAGGCACACAAGCGGTTGATGCAGGCAGCGCAGGCCGACGATGCTGCAGCGGCCGAGAGCGCGGCACCCAGATCCACCGCCAGGCATGGTTTTTCCAATAGCCACGATTCCGCCAAAAACGATACGGCGCTCGAGCCCTTCAGTCAAGGCCTGTGGGCGCGCCCGGGCTTCCTGGTACGCCGCCTGAATCAAATCCACTACGCCATGTTCTTCGAAGAGTGCAAGGAAGAGAACGTGACGCCCGTGCAATACGGCATCCTGACCGTGCTGTCCGCCAACCCTTGGCTGGATCAGACGGCCATTGGCTACGAGGTGGGCCTGGATCGCACCACGTCCGCCGACGTCATCAAGCGCCTCGAGGAAAAAGGCCTGCTGGAGCGGCGGATCAATCCGCTGGACCGTCGTTCGCGCCAGGCGGCGATAACGCCGGAGGGGCAGCGCGTCATGGAGCTGCTCAAGCAGGGCATGGCCCGCGCCCAGCAGCGCCTGCTCGACCCCTTGTCGCTGCGCGACCGCAAAATCTTCATGTCGCTGCTGGTCGAACTGGTCGACGCCAATAATCAATACGGCCGGGCCGTGCTCAAGTCCATCTAGACGCCTGTTTTCGGTTTCCTTTTAAGGGTTTGCCCGATATGGCAAACCATGGAAATTCAAATAAATTGTCAGTATACTGACTTAATCCGCATCCACATCCGCTAATGCCGCGGCACGGGAAGTCCTGGGTCTGCATGCCGGAATTCATGTGTACCGCGGCCAAGGCAGGTATTTCTCATTTTTCCGGCGAGGGAAAATCGCCGCCATTATTGTTAGTGTACTGAGAAAAATTTGCCATTCCGTAATGGCTGCAAAGCGATGCGGCTGTCAGTGATACGAGGAGATTTGTAGTGAGTCGAATACGAAAGATTGCGTTTGAGGAACATTTTTCGGCAGTGGGGTTCGAGGCGTACTCCAAGGCCTTCGTCGGGCAGATCGATCCGGCGGCCGCCGCCCAGCTCAATGCGCGCCTGGCCGACTTCGACGCAATGCGCCTGCAGGACATGGATCAGGCGGGCATCGACTATGTCATTCTTTCCCAGACCGGACCGGGTGTGCAGGTCGAGCCCGACACGGCCGTGGCCATTGCCCGGGCCCGCGAAAACAACGATTTTCTGGCGGCCAAGGTGGCGGGCAATCCAAGCCGGTTCGGCGGTTTCGCCAGCCTGCCCATGCAGGATCCCAAGGCGGCGGCCGACGAGCTGGAGCGCACCGTCAAGGAGCTGGGCTTCAAGGGGGCGCTGGTCAACGGCCATACCAACGGCGTCTATTACGACGGGGCGGCCTATGATCCGTTCTGGGAGCGCATGCAGGCGCTGGACGTGCCGCTTTACCTGCATCCCTTCGACGCCTATGGCGCCACCTATGCCTATTCGGGACACCCGGAAATAGCGGGCGCCACCTGGGGCTGGGGGGTGGAAACCGCAACCCACGCGCTGCGCCTGCTGTTCGGCGGCGTGTTCGACCGCTACCCGCGCCTGAAGATAATACTTGGGCACATGGGCGAAGGCCTGCCTTTCCAGCGCTGGCGCTTCGATAGCCGCTTTGCCGTCTATCCGAATGGCGTTACGCTGGAACGCGCGCCGTCCGAGTACATCGGCACGAACATCGTCATCACCACCTCGGGCGTGTGTTCCCCCGGGGCCTTGATGGGCGCGATTGCCGAAATGGGGCCCGAGGCGGTGATGTTCTCGGTGGACTACCCCTATGAGTCCAGTTCGATAGCGGCGGATTTCATCGAGCAGGCGCCCATGGACGACGCCACGCGGCACCTGGTCTGCCATGGCAATGCGGAACGTCTGTTCAAGCTTTAATCGGGGAAACCAAGCATGAGTACATATCTATACGGCGCGAACGTTCACGCCAACGGCATCCGGCAGCATTACCTGCGCTACGGCGGAGCGGAAGGCGCACGCGCCCGGCGCGACGCCGTCATCATCGTGCCGGGTATCACCAGCCCGGCGATAACCTGGGGGTTCGTCGGTGAGCGCTTCGGGCAGCAGTTCGACACCTATGTGCTGGACATACGCGGACGCGGCCTGTCCGAGGCGTCGGACACGCTGGACTACAGCCTGGACGCGCAGGCAGCCGACGTCGTCGGCTTTGCCAAGGCGCTGGGCCTGTCCCGATACAGCATCGTCGGCCATTCCATGGGCGCCCGCATCGCCATCCGGGCGGCCCGTTCGGCGCCGGCGGGGCTGACCCGGCTGGGGCTGGTCGATCCCCCGGTATCCGGGCCGGGGCGGCGCGCCTACCCCTCCAAACTGCCGTGGTACGTGGATTCCATGGCGCTGGCGCGCAAAGGCTGCGACCTCGAGGCCATGCGGGCGTTCTGTCCAAGCTGGACCGACGAGCAACTGGCCTTGCGGGCCGAGTGGCTGCACACATGCGATGAACGCGCCATTTTGACGAGCTTCGAAGGCTTCCACACCGACGACATCCACGCCGACCTGCCGCATATCAAGGTACCTGCGCTGCTCATGGCGGCCGAGCGCGGCGACGTCATCCTGGAAGACGATGTCGCCGAAATACGCCGCCTGCTGCCTGGCGTGGAGACCATTCGCGTGCCGGCCGCGGGGCACATGATTCCGTGGGACAACGAAGAGGGCTTCTACCAGGCGTTCGGCAATTTCCTGGGCGCCGCGCTCTGATTCTGATTCCGGCGGCCGGAGGCCGCCCGCAAATAGGGGGAGAACATCATGCCTGTCAGCGATTACCAACTTGTCGAGGCCTGGAAGCAGGTCTTGAAGCTTTCCAATCTGGAAGCCGGCCAAAGCGTCACGATACTGACCAGTTCGGCCACGCATCCGCAAACCCTGTCGGCGGCCATGATCGCCACGCAGTCCCTGGGAGCGGTGGTCAACCGCCTGGACCTGCCGCCGGTCAACGCCGAAAAGGCATTGAGCCGCGATCCGCTGGCCTATCTGGGGACCACGCCGCTTACCGGCAATCGTCCCGCCATCGCGGCCCTTAAAGAAAGCGACCTGGTGCTGGATCTCATGACGCTGCTGTTCTCGCCGGAGCAGCACGAGATCCTGAAGTCCGGCACCAAGATCCTGCTGGCGGTCGAGCCGCCCGAGATCCTGGTGCGCACCGTGCCGACCGAGGCGGACCGCGCCCGCGTGAAAGCGGCGGCGGCGCGCATCGGCGCGGCCAAGGAAATGAGCGTCGTTTCCGAGGCCGGCACCGATCTGCGCTGCCCCTTGGGGCAGTTCCCGGTGATCAGCGAATACGGCTTCGTCGACGAGCCCGGCCGCTGGGACCACTGGCCCAGCGGTTTTGCCTTGACCTTCCCCGACGAGGGCGGAGCGAACGGGCGCATCGTGATCGACGTGGGCGATATCTTGCTGCCGCAGAAGTCCTACACCACCAGCCGCATCGCGCTGACGGTGGAAAACGGCTATGCCACCCGGATCGAAGGCGGCGTGGACGCCGCGCTGCTGCGCGACTACATGGCGTCGTTCAACGACCCCGAAGGCTATGCGATTTCCCACATAGGCTGGGGCCTGCAGCCGCGCTGCCATTGGTCCGCGTTGTCGCTGTACGACCGCGAGCAGACCATAGGCATGGACGCCCGGGCCTTCGAGGGCAACTTCCTGTTTTCCCTGGGGCCCAACAACGAGGCCGGCGGCAGCCGGACCACCGCCTGCCATATCGACATTCCGCTGCGCAACTGCACGGTGCGGCTGGATGGCGAAGACATGGTGCGCAACGGCAAGGTGCTCGACGGCGGTGTGAAATGACCCAGGCCGGCGATATTCAAACGTATGCGCGCCAGGGTTTCGGCGTGCGGTTCGAGCTGAAAAAGCCCATAGGCCTGCTCATTATCGATTTCGTGAACGGGTTTGCCGACCCGGCGGTGTTCGGCGGCGGCAATATTGCGCAAGCCATCGCCAATACCGTGCCGCTGCTGGCCCAGGCCCGCCAGCAGGGCTGGGCGGTGGCGCACACGCGCATCGTCTTTGCCGACGATGGCGCCGACAACAATATCTTCAGCCTGAAAGTGCCCGGCATGCTTACCTTGAAAGAGCACGAGCACAACAGCGCCATCGTGCCCGAGCTCACGCCCGCCCCGGGCGAGCTGGTGGTGCGCAAGACGGTGCCTTCGGCCTTCTTCGGCACCTCGCTGGCCGCCTGGCTGGCCCAGCGCGGCGTGCAGACCCTGGTCGTGGCGGGCGCGGTTACCAGCGGCTGCGTGCGGGCCAGCGTGGTCGACGCCATGCAGTTCGGCTTCCGCCCGCTGGTGCTGGCCGATTGCGTGGGCGACCGCGCGCTCGACCCGCACAAGGCCAATTTGTTCGACATGGAGCAAAAGTATGCCGCGGTGATGAACCGCGACGAGGCGTTGGGCGAACTGGCGAAGCTGTAGGCCCGCCTTGCGCCTTGCCGGCGCTGTTCCCCAGGGAAACCGGGCGGCTTTGGCCGCCCGGGTTTGTTTTAGACCGGATAGACCAGGTCGTTGGCCAGGATGGCCGTGTCGTGAATGACCTGGCGCTCCTTGAGCAGCAGGCGATGGTTTTGCGCGCGCACGAAGCGGTCGTAGTAGCGGCCCGCCAGATGCACGGTGGACGGCCCTTCGATCAGGGTCTGCACCAGCAGGAAGTTGGCTTGGGCCTCGATTTCGCCGCTGTCGGTTTCGTCGATGATGCGCACGTTGGTGACCAGGTGCAGCGTATGGCGCGGCGCGAACATTTGCGTGCGGGCGATGGCGACCGCGCGGTCATGCATCATGTCGCGCCCTTCGGCGTAGACCAGCCCCACCGGCAGGTTGAGTTCGGCGTTCTCGCGCGAAGTGATGCGGTACAGCGCGTCGTCGGTAAAGAACTCCGGCCAGAGCTCGACGTCGCCGGTGTCGAGCACGGCGCAGTATTCGGCGTGGAATTCGTTGATTTGCGCGCGCAGCAGCTGGGACTGCGCGGGGTCGATGCGCGACGGGGTGTAGGAATAATCGGTTTTCATAGTGTTGAGCATGTCAGAATTCCATTACGCCTCGGTAGTATTGGTACATGGCCCGGATTGCCGCTTCCGAGATCAGCGACTCGGAAGTGCCTACCTTGCCGGAGTCCAGCTTGAGGATGTTGATGTCGCTGCTCGAGCGGCGCACGCCTTCCTGAACGAACTTCATGGCCTCGTTGTCTTCCAGCCCCAGAAAGCCCGAAGGCCCCATCAGGTTGCCCTGGCGCAGGCGGTGGCGGGTCATTTCCTCGGTGTCGTCCTCGTAGCCGAACATGATCCAGTTCATGATCAGGCTGTTCGGGCCGTTGGGGACGATCTGGCGCACGCCCAGGGTGTTCATTTCGCGCTGGACGACGAGGTTCGGCCAGACGGTCTGCATGGTGACCGACCAGGGCGAGTCGAATTCCTTGACGAAGTTCAGGAAGCGCTCGTCGCGCAGTCGCATGCCGTCCTTGAACGAGCGCATTTCCTTCTTGGTTTCGGGGTTGACGTCGGCGTACAGGTCGTCGGTTTTGGCCGAGCCCATGATGCCGTGGCGTCCATGCGTGGAGTCGGCCAGCATCATGGACTTGTTGCCGGCCACCAATAGGCCGAACACCACCAGGAAGGAGTGCAGCAGCGTTGCGTGGTAGGGGTCCTTGAGGTTCTCGTGGTACATCTTCCAGTTGCAGGGCACCTCGTTGCGGTAGTAGCCCAGGATCTTCAGTGGCTTGCCCGGGAAGGCGACGTTGAAATCTTCGAGGATCTCGGGTGTCAGGTATTGCTCGATGGGCTCGACCTTGTCGGAATACGAGGCGAACACCACGCCATGGTAGGCGGTGACGTGCAGCTTGCGCAGGCCGTGGTCCTCGTTGCGGAAGTCGCGCGGCATGCCGCCCGCCTTGTTGACGCCGCGCTTGAACGGAATGCCCTGCAGATTGCCCTTGAGGTCGTAAGACCACTGGTGGTATGGGCAGACGAATTCGTTGGCGTTGCCCTGGCTGCTGCGGCAGAACTCGGCGCCGCGGTGGGCGCAGCGATTTTCGAAGACGTGGATGGAGCCGTCCTCGGCGCGGGTCACGACGACCGGGGTGGCGCCCACGTATGAACGCTTGTAGTCGCCCGGTTTGGGGATCTCGGCTTCCAGAGCCACGAAATTCCAGGTGTCGCCGTGGAAAATGCGTTCCATTTCGCGGTCGTAGACTTCCTGGCTGGTATAGACCCAGTCGGGAATGGCGTTGAGTCCGTCGGCCGGCCAGACGCAGTCGGCAAGCGCCGCGTCCTTGGCTCCGACGGTTTGTCCGATGACGGATTGAGATTGATACATGAAGGCCTCCTGTGGAATCGGGGTGATCCGCTAGTTCGGCGCGGCGGCCGAAGCCTGCGCCGCCTTGGCGAAGGCGCGTACGGTGACGGCCTCGTCGCAGAACCGGGTTGGATCGATGGGGAGCGCGTTTTCGAGCAAGGGACGCAGCGCCCGCAGGTCGGCGCCGGCGTTGACGGCGAGTGCGTGGCGTGGCCTGCCCTGAAGCAGCCCCAGCATGATGAAGCGGGGAGCGGCCTGGGCGGGATCCATGCTGCCCCGGACGATGTATTCCAGACCATCCTGGGGCAGGCCCAGCATTTGTATATTGCAGTCGAACTGGTCGGTCCAGAACCAGGGGTAGGCCGCCGCCGTGGTGTTGCGCCCTGCCATGGCGCAGGCGGCGATGCGCGCCTGTTCGTTGGCGTTTTGCCACGATTCCAGGCGCAGCGGCGCAGTCCAGCCCGCGCGGATCTGGCTGGTGCAGTCCCCGGCCGCGTAGATATGCGGGTCGCTGCTGCGGCAATGTTCGTCGACCAGGATGCCGCCGGTGGCGGTGTCGATCCGCAGGCCCGCGTCGCGCGCCAATTGCGTATTGGGCGACAGCCCCACGGCCACGGCGGCCAGCCGGGCCTCGAGTTGCACGCCGTTCGACAGCGCGATGGTGCTGGCCGCCTGGGCGGAGCCGGACAACCAGACATCGGCTATGGCCTGCCCGATATGCAGTTTGGCGCCCGACAGTTCCACGCGCCTTTGCAGCCAGTTCGAGAAGGCTTCGGGCACGACGCGGGCCAGCACGCGCGGCGCGGTTTCGACGATGGAGACCTCCACCCCCAGGGAGAGCGCCGTCGAGGCGATCTCCAGCCCAAGGAATCCTCCGCCGATGACGACGATGTGCGTGCCCGGCTGCAGGCGGCCGCGCAAGGCGCGGGCGTCGTCCAGGGTGCGCAAATAGCATACGGCCGGCGAGGAGGGCGGAAAGGCGGGCAGCGTACGGGCGGCCCCGCCGGTAGCCAGCAGGCAATAGTCGTAGTCCAGCCTGGCGCCGTCGGACAGCGTGGCCTGCCGGGCGGCGGGATCGATGGCGGTAATTTGCGTGCCTAGACGCAGGTCGACCTGCTGGCTGGCGAAGAAATCGGGATCCTTGACGGAAATGGCGGGCTCGGGCGCGCCGACGGCCGCCAGCACGGACTTGGACAAAGGGGGTCTTTCGTAGGGGGCGTGCGCCTCGTCGCCGACGACGGCGATGCGCCCGCCATAACCCTGGTCGCGCAGGGCGGCGACGGCCACGGCGGCCGCCTGGCCGGCCCCTGCGACGAGAATGGATGAAACAGTGGTCATGCTGGTATCCGGGATAGTGGAGTTACGGCAGGCCGACGAAGATGTCCTGGCCTTCCGTCTTGACGGAGTAGACCTGCACGTCCACCGTGGCGGGCGCGCACATGGCCCGGCCCGTGCGCAGGTCGAACTTGGCCTGGTGCAAGGGGCATTCGATACAGCCATCCTCGAGGAAGCCGTCGGACAGCAGGGCGTACTGGTGCGTGCAGATATTGTCTGAAACGAACAATTCGCCGTCGGTCTTATGCAGCGCCAGCTGTTTGCCTTCGACCTCGATGGCCAGGGATTCGTCGTCTTCCAGTTGGCCGACGCTTGCGATTCTTATCCAGTTCATGATGGGTTTATTTTCAAGTGTGCTGACTAATATAATCAGTATGCTGTATATTTATCGGTCCAAATATTGGGGTTTTCACTAAATGGGGAAGATGGATGCCACGCGCGGGAAGGATGCCTGGGCGGACACAGCTGGTTTGCCGGAAATGCAGCGCCCGTTCTAGGTTATGGCCAAAGTTTCATGCAGGATTCTTGTTGCGTTGCGGGGTGGCGCGATACGCGAAATCTCCGTATTTACCCTCGTTGACACCTATTTTATTGATCAGCATACTAACAAATAACTCAGCGTGCTGACAATTCCAGCGGGGATCAAGGCGTGGTATTCAAAGCCCTGCGCTGGGTGTTTCAAAGACGGACGTGACCGCCGAAGGCGAGGAGGCTTTCGACCGTTGCGCAATGGTTGCCCGCACAGGCCCAGCCATCAATTCAATCTATAAAAAGGATACGCATATGCAACGACGCCGCTTTTTAACACAAGTCGCCGCCGCAACCGGCGCCGGACTGGCCACGGTCGGAGTGCCGGCCATTGCGCAAAACGCCCCTGCCGTGCGCTGGCGCATGTCGACCGGCTGGCCCAAAAGCCTGGACGCCATCTACGGCTCGGCTGCCGAGCTCTGCAAGCGGGTCGGCCAACTGACCGACGGCAAATTCGAGATACGCGCTTTCCCCGGGGGCGAGATCGTTCCCTATGCCCAGAACATGGAAGCCGTCAGCAACGGGACCGTAGAATGCAACCACGTTCTGGCAACGGCGCATATCGGCACGAACACTGCCGTTGCGTTCGATACCGGCCTGTCGTTCGGCATGAACGCGCGCCAGCATAATTCCTGGATCCAATACGGCGGCGGCCTGGAGCAGTTGCGCGCCATGTACAAGCAATACAACATCGTCAACTTCGTGTCGGGCAATGTGGGCGTGCAAATGGGCGGGTGGTTCCGCAAGGAAATCAAGTCCCTGGCCGACCTGCATGGGCTCAAGATGCGCATCGGCGGCATCGGCGGCATGGTGCTGACCAAGCTGGGCGCCATTCCGCAACAGATTCCCCCCGGCGACATCTACCCTTCGCTGGAAAAAGGCACCATCGACGCGGCCGAATGGATAGGCCCGTACGACGACGAAAAACTGGGCCTGAACAAGGTCGCTCCCTATTATTATTCACCCGGCTGGTGGGAAGGCAGCGCCTCCATCACCACCATGGTCAACGACAAGGCCTGGGAGGCCCTGCCCCCCATGTACAAAGCGGCATTCGAATGCGCGTGCAACGAGCAGGCGCTGCGCATGCTGGCCAATTACGATGCCCACAATCCGGCGGCGCTGCGCAAGCTGGTGGCGGGCGGAGCCAAGTTGGCGTACTTTCCCAAGGACGTCATGCAAGCGGCCTATAAAGAGTCGCAGGTGCTGTGGGGCGAGCTTTCCTCCAAGAATCCCGACTTCGCCAAAATCTACCCGGGCTGGAAGAAATACCAGGAAGAAGAGGCGAGCTGGTTCCGCGTCGCCGAAAGCGCGCTGGACAACTTCACGTTCAACGCGCTGGCGAAGCGCTAGTCTTCAAGGAAACTCATCGAGGAAGCAAGTGGTGATAGTCAACAGGCAGGTCAGGTTATGAAACTCACCGATTTACCGGCTGCGTCCGCCAAGACGCAAGGCGTGGGCGCCCGGCTGTTGCGCAAGGAAGATGCCCGGCATTTGCAGGGCAAGGGCAACTTCATCGGCAATATGAGCATGCCGGGCATCAACGAAGTGGCCTTCTTGCGCAGCCCGCTTGCGCATGCCCGCATCAGCGGCGTGCGCATCGCCCAGCAGGCCGGGCCCAATGTGTTCCTGCGCGAATCGATGTCCGACGCGCAGGACATCATTGCCGATTCCACCTTGCCTTCGTACCAGGTGTCGGCGCAGCCGCCCCTGGCGCATGGCAAGGTGCGTTACGTGGGCGAGCCGGTGGCCATGGCCTTTGCGCCCACCCGCGCCGAGGCCGAGGACCTGACCGAACTCATCGAGGTCGACTACGACGACCTGCCTGTCTATGTGGACGTGGGCAGCGCCCTGGCCGCCACGTCCAATCTCATCCACGACGAATGGAAGGACAACGTCTTCGTCACCTTGTCGGCCAACAAGGAATTCGACGAACTGGCGGCGCAGGCCGAAGTGGTGGTGACCCGCAAGATCAGCCTGTCGCGCCAGTGCATGCTGCCCATGGAAGGCATGGCGGTCATGGCGTATTGGGATCACCAGGCCGATCAACTGGTGGTGTATACCTCGACCCAGGTGCCGCATCTCATCCGCACCGGCCTGGCGCAGTTTCTTGGCATGGATCAGGAGCAGATCCGGGTCATATCGCCCGACGTCGGGGGCGGGTTCGGCTACAAATGCATACTGCAGCGCGAAGAGCTGTGCGTGGCATGGCTGGCCAAGACCTACCGCAAGCCCTTCCGCTACCTGGAAGACCGGCGCGAGCACCTGATCGCCGGCGCCAATACTCGCGAGCATCATTACGAAATGACTGCCTATGCCGACAAGAACGGGCGGCTGCTGGCGCTGGACGCCAAGGTGGACATCAACGGCGGCGCGTACTCGGTATGGCCGTTCACAACCGGCCTGGAAGCCGGACAGGCGCTGGGCAATCTGCCCGGGCCTTACGCGTTCAAGGGCTATCGCTGCACCACCCGCTGCGTGGCCACCAACAAGCCGGGCTTTTTGCCTTATCGCGGCGTGGCGCGCACCGGCGTGTGCTTCGCCATGGAGCTCACCATGGATGCGCTGGCGCGCGAAGTGGGCCGCGAAACCTGGGAAGTGCGCCTGGAAAACCTGGTGCAGCCCGAGCAAATGCCCTACGTCAACGTTACCAACAAGCACTTCGACAGCGGCAATTATCCGGCCAGCCTGCGCCGGGCCCTGGAAATGGTCGATGTCGAGGCGGTGCGCCAGCGCCAGAAGCGCGGCGAGCCGGACGGCCGTGTCATCGGCCTGGGCGTGGCGACCTACACCGAGCAATCGGCGCACGGCACTTCCGTGTTCGCGGCCTGGGGCACGCCGGTCATTCCGGGCTTCGACCAGGCCGTCGTGCGGATGACGCCCGATGCGGGCGTGGAGTTGCGCGTAGGCGTGCACTCGCACGGCCAGGGCATGGAAACCACCTTCGCCCAGATCGTCAACGAGATCCTGGGCGTGGACGTGGACCGGGTTCGCATGGTGCATGGCGATACCGGCCGCACACCGTATTCCACGGGCACGTACGCATCGCGTTCCATGGTCATGTCGGGGGGCGCGGTGTCCACGGCCTGCAAGCAGTTGCTGCCCCGTCTGCAAAAGATTGCCGGCCACCTCATGGCGACTGAACCGGGCCTGATCCGCTTCGAAAACGGGCTGGCCATCGCGGGCGACAAAAGCATACCGTTGGCCCAAGTGGCCAACGCCTGGTATTTGAATCCCCACTTGCTGCCGGCCAATGTCGATCCGGCGGGGCTGGAGGTCAGCGTAGGTTACAAGCCCAAGACCGATACGGGCAGTTTCTCGTACGCCAGCCAGGCCGCGGTGGTTGCCGTCGACCCGGGCACCGGGTCTATCGAAATACTGGATTACGTCGTGGTCGAGGACTGCGGCGTCATGATCAACCCCATGGTCGTCGAAGGCCAGGCGATAGGCGGCATCGCCCAAGGCATAGGCACCGCGCTGTACGAGGAAATGCCTTACGACGAGTACGGCCAGCCCCTGGCTTCCACGCTGGCCGACTATGTCATGCCGGGCGCCACCGAGGTGCCCAACATCCGCTTCGACCATTTCGAAACCCCGTCGCCGCATACCGAGTTCGGCGCCAAGGGGGTGGGCGAAGGAGGCGCCATAGCGCCGCCCGCCGTCATTTTCGGCGCGGTCAACGATGCGCTGCGCCAGTTCGGCGTCGAAGTCTCGCAAACCCCGCTCACGCCGCACCGCCTCATGGCGGCGCTCGAAGGGCGGCATACGCGGGGCGGGGCCGCTGCGCAAGCGGGAGGCGCCCAATGAAAGCCGCAAAATTCGAGTACCTGCGCGCCACCACGGTCGAGCAGGCGCTGGACGCACTGAGCGCGCCGGGGGCGGCCTGCAAGGTCATGGCGGGCAGCCAGTCTCTGGGCCCCATGCTGAACCTGCGGCTGGCCCGGCCCGAGTCCATCGTGGACGTTTCCGGGATCGAGGCGCTGCGCACTGTCGTCGAGTCCGACAAGTCCTTGCGGGTGGGCGCCGCCGTCACCCACGCCGAAATCGAGGACGGGGTGTTCGCGCCGCTGCGCGGCCACATGCTGCAGGACATCGCGGGGCGTATCGCGTATCGCGCCGTGCGCAACCGCGGCACCCTGGGCGGCAGCCTGGCCCATGCCGATCCGGCAGCGGACTGGGTGCTGGCCGCCACGGCGCTGGGCGCCGACATTGAAATCGTTTCGCGCTCGGGAACGCGGCGCGTGGCGATGCCGGCATTCATGCAAGGCGCATACACCACCGGCCTGGCTGCCGACGAGCTGATCGCAGCCATTCACGTTCCCAGGCAGCATGCCGGCGTGCGCTGGGGGTATTACAAGTTCTGCCGCAAAACGGGGGAGTTCGCCGAGGCCAGCTGCTCCGCCTATTTCGATGCCGAGGCGCGGGTCGCCCGCATCGCGGTGGGGGCGCTGGACGGCGCGCCCTGTTACCTGACGGAGCTGGCCGGGTGCGTCGCCGAGCAAGGGCCGCAGGCGGCCGACCGCGAGTCGATCCTGGCGGCGCTCGACGCCGTCGCGCCGGGCAAGGATGCCGCCGACCGCGCCTTGCGCGCCACGGTCATCGAGCGCTGCCTGCACCAGGCGCTGGGCGAATAAAGGAATCCCTATGACTGAAGTATCCATGGAAATCAATGGTCGCCAGGTATCCGGCAGTGTGGCCCCGCGCACGCATCTGGGCGACTTCCTGCGCGAAGAGATCCGTCTGACCGGCACCAACCTGAGCTGCGAGCACGGCGTATGCGGCGCTTGCACCGTGCTGGTCGATGGCCAGCCGGTGCGTTCCTGCATCACGTTCGCCGTGGCATGCGAGGGCAAGCGCATCACCACCATCGAAGGCTACGACGACGACCCCATCATGGCCCGGCTGCGCGAGGCATTCCACCAGAAGCATGCCTTGCAGTGCGGCTATTGCACGCCGGGCATGCTGACCACGGCCCGCGACATCGTGTTGCGTCTACCCCAGGCCGACGAGGCCAGGGTGCGCATCGAACTGTCCGGCAATATTTGCCGCTGCACCGGCTACCAGGGCATTACCGCCGCAGTCATGTCGGTGCTGACCAGCCTGAACGAGCGGCCCGATGCCGCGGTCGAGGCGTTGCGCGGCGCGGCGGCCGAAGGCAGGTTCACGGCGCCCGAGGCGGCCGGGCAAGAGGCTGCGACCTTTACCCGCTTTGCCGCCGCGCAGCCGTCCGCCCCGGCCGCTCCCGCAGCTCCTGCAACAGCCGAGCCCACGGGCGCCGCGGCGCCCGGCAAGGGGTCCAGCATCCAGGGCGGATTCGACGTGCCGTTCGCCGCCGCCCAGGTATGGGCTTTCATGGCGGATCTTCCCGCTGTGGCCAGCTGTCTTCCGGGCGCAGTCATCGAAGAGCAGGATGGAGACCGCGTCAAAGGCAAGATCGCCGTCAAGTTCGGCCCCATGGCGGCGGCGTTCAACGGCGCGGCGCAGCTCGAGCGCAACGACGAACAGATGTCGGCGGTGCTGCGCGGTGCTGGCCAGGACTCGCTGAGCCAGTCGCGCGCCAAGGGCGACGTCGGCTACCGGGTCATGGCGGTTGGCGAAAACGCCGCCAGGGTCGAAGTGGATCTGCTGTATTCGCTGCAGGGGCCTTTGGCGCAGTTTTCGCGATCGGGGCTGGTGCAGGATTTCGTGCGCCGCATGATCGCCGATTTCGGCCGCAACGTGGTGCTGCGGCTTCAACATCCGGCGGACGAGGGCCAGCCATTTCAGCAGGCGCAGTTCAATCCTTTCAAGATGTTCCTCGGCGTGCTCTGGGAGCGGGTCAAGCGTTTTTTCAGCGGCAAGGCCGGCGGCTAATGCCAACGTACAACAGTAAATCCTTATAAAACAGGCGAGGTGGTTGATCATGAAAAATATAGTCTCCGCAGCATGGATGCGCATTGCGACGGCGGCGGCCGGGTGTCTGATGGCCGTGGCGGCTTCGGCGCAGAGCCTGGAGCCCCTGAATGTGCGCCTGGACTGGACGCCGTGGGGCGTGCATGCGGCATTCCATCTGGCCCAGCAAAAGGGCTGGTACAAGAAGGCCGGCCTGGATGTGCGGTTCGAGGACGGCAACGGGTCAGTGACGACGGTGCAGATCGTGGGTTCGGGCGACAGCTTCGACGTCGGCCATGCGTCGCTGGCGTCGATGATGATTGCGCGCGACAAAGGCCTGCCGGTCAAGGCCGTGGCGGTTTTCGCCCGCCGCAGCGACATTGGCCTGCTGGTGCCCGACGATTCCAACATCAAGGGGCCGGCCGACCTGAAGGGCAAGAAGGTGGTCTATACCGCCGGCTCGCTCGAAGCGCCGTTCATCGATTCCTTCCTGAAGGCGGGGAACATCACGCGCAGCGACCTGGAGCTGCTGAACGTGGATGCCGCCAGCAAGGCCACGACTTATGCCGTGGGCCGCGCCGATGCGGCGGTCTCGACGATTCCGTTCTTCTTGCCGGTGGTTTCCCAGTCGCGTCCTTCGCATGCGATCAGCTTCGCCGACTACGGCCTGAACATGCCCAGCTTCGGCATTTTCGCCAGCGAGGACAAGCTCAAGTCGCGCGGCAAGGCCATCTCGAAGTTCGCAAGCGTTACGGCCCGCGCATGGCAATACATCTACGACGGGCATGAGGACGAGGCGGTCGACGCCATCATTGCCCAGCGGCCCCAGGCGCGCCTGGATCGCAAGGTGCTGCGCGGCCAGATCGACGCGCTCAAGCCTTACTTCGGAACGCCGCCCGCAGGCACGCCCATGGGAGCCCCTGTTCCCGAAAACTGGGTCAAGGCGGTCAAGACGCTGTCGTCGGTGGGCCTCATCGGCAACAAGCGCAAGGCCGACGACTACTATGTCACGGGCATGGTCCATCCCGCGCAATACGACGCCATGGTGTCCGGAAAATGAGTATTGCCGCTGTTTCTGCAAGCAATCTGCGCAAGGTCTATCCGGGGTCCCGCGGCGTGCAGGCGCTGGCCGGCGTCAGCACCGAGATCGAGGCTGGGCGCTTTGTCAGCATTCTCGGACCAAGCGGCTGCGGCAAGAGCACATTCTTGCGCTGCGTGGCGGGGCTCGAGGACATCACCGAGGGCGACCTGGTCGTCAATGGCCGCCCGGTGCAAGGTCCTCCCGACGACATCGGCATGGTGTTCCAAAGGGATGCTTTGCTTGAATGGCGCTCGATCCGCAAGAACATTCTCCTGCCCATCGAGTTCGCCAAGAAGCAGGCGTCGTCCTACAGCGGCAAGGTCGAGCATTTGCTCAACCTGACCGGCCTGCGCGACTTCGCCAACAGCTATCCGCGCGAACTATCGGGCGGGATGCGGCAGCGGGCGGCGATTTGCCGGGCCCTGGTCGACGACCCCAAGCTTCTGCTCATGGACGAGCCTTTCGGCGCGCTCGATGCGTTCACGCGCGACCAGATGAATGTCGAGCTGCAGCGCATCTGGCTCGAAACCCGCAATACCGTGCTGTTCGTCACGCACGGCATTGGCGAGGCGGTGTTCCTGGGCGATGTCGTCATGGTCTTTTCGCCGCGGCCCGGCCGCCTCGTCGAGACGATAACCATCGATCTGCCGCGCCCGCGTCCGCTGTCGGTGCGCGAAACGCCCGAGTTCGGCCGCTACGTCGCCCACATTCGCGGCCTGTTCGAGGAAATGGGCTTGCTCAATGAAAAGGGGGCGGTATGAAGAACCAGATGAATCGCCTTGGAACGGGCGCCGCGGGCCTGTTTGCGCTGATCGTCGTGCTCGTGGTCTGGGAAGTGGTGTGCCGGCTGTTGCATGTGCGCCCGATCATGCTGCCGCTGCCGTCGCAGATATTCGCCGAGCTGGCCGCCGAATTTCCATGGTACATGCAGCATAGCCTGTATACCCTGATGACGACGCTGGCCGGTTTTGCCCTGTCGGTGATCGGCGGGGTGCTGATCGCCATCGCGCTGGTCGGGTCGCGCATGTTCGAACGCTTTTTCTATCCCTTGATCATCGGCTTCAACAGCGTGCCCAAGGTAGCCCTGGCGCCGTTGTTCGTGGTCTGGCTGGGCACCGGCGCCGAGCCCAAGATCGCCATCGCCTGCCTGATCGCCGTCTTTGCCATCATCGTCGACACCGTGCATGGCCTGCGGTCGGTATCCCAGGACGTGACGGATCTCGGCAAGGTACTCAAGGGCTCGGCCTGGGACTTCTTCTTCAAGGTCAAGCTGCCATGCGCGCTGCCGTCCATGGTTGCCGGCATGAAGGTGGCCATGTCGCTGGCCCTGGTGGGCGCCATCGTGGGCGAGTTCGTGTCGTCGCAGCGCGGCCTGGGCTACGTGATCATGAGCGCCCAGGGCACTTTCGACACCGTGCGCGTGTTTGCCGCGCTTTTCCTCCTGGCTGTGATGGGACTGGCGCTGTACGGAATTCTGGCGTGGATAGAGCGCCGCGCAACGCCCTGGAGGCGAATCCACAGCGACTAGGAACGCAGGACATTAAAAATAAGAGAATGCGGAGCCCGCGCAGACCGGGCCCTGCAGGGACGAGGCATTTTAAAAAAAGGAGGAGCCATGCGCGGCTTGCTTGCACTATCGCGTTGTATAGATGCTCTGAACAACTGGGTCGGGAAAACCGTTGCCTGGGTCATATTGGTGGTGGTCGTCGTCAGTTCCACGAACGCGGTGTTCCGCAAGGCCTTCGATCTTAGTTCGAATGCCTGGCTGGAACTGCAGTGGTATTTGTTCGGCGCCGTGTTCCTGCTGGGCGCCGGCTATACCCTGCTCAACAACGAGCACGTGCGGGTCGATATTCTGTCGTCGCGCCTGCCCGAAAGGGCGCATATCTGGGTCGAGGTCTTTGGCATCGTGGTGTTCATGCTGCCGGTGTGTTCGCTGGTGCTGTGGCTTTCCGTGCCCATGGTCGCCGACTCGTACCTGAGCCATGAAATGTCCTCCAACGCGGGCGGGCTGATACGCTGGCCGGTCAAGCTGCTGATTCCCTGCGGTTTCGTACTGCTGATACTTGCGGGCATTTCGCATCTGATCAAATGCGTGGGCTTCCTGGCGGGGGCTTGCCCCAATCCAACCCGCAAGCACGACGCGAAATCGGCCGAGGAACTGCTGGCCGAGGAAATCGCCGGCGTTGCGGAACTGACCCACCAAGAACAAGAGAAAGGGCGCTGATCATGGATTTTCTTATGCTGAATATGGCGCCCGTCATGTTCGCCACCCTGGTTATTTTCCTGCTGCTGGGCTTTCCGGTGGCGTTCACGCTGGCGGCCCACGGCCTGCTGTTCGGGCTTCTGGGCATAAAGCTGGGGTTCTTCACGCCCGACCTGTTCCAGGCCCTGCCTCAGCGCATCTTCGGCATCATCGCCAACGACTCCCTGCTGGCGATTCCGTTCTTCACTTTCATGGGGCTCATCCTGGAAAGGTCGGGGATGGCGGAAGACCTGCTCGAAACCATAGGCCAATTGTTCGGGCCCTTGCGCGGGGGCCTGGCCATTGCCGTCGTGCTGGTGGGCGCCATGCTGGGCGCCACGACGGGGGTGGTGTCGGCCTCGGTGATTTCCATGGGGCTTATCTCGCTGCCCATCATGCTGCGCTACGGCTATGACCGGCGCCTGGCCAGCGGGGTGATCGCGGCGTCGGGCACCTTGTCGCAAATCATCCCGCCGTCTCTGGTGCTCATCGTCCTGGCCGACCAGCTGGGCCGCTCCATTGGCGACATGTATCGCGGCGCCATCATTCCCGGCGGCATCATGGTGGGGCTGTACATTCTGTACGTGGTGATCCTGTCGTTGCTGCGGCCCAAGGCGGCGCCCGCCATTCCCGCGGAGGCCCGCACCTTCATCGAGCCCAGCGGCAGCCATGGCACACGATCCCTGCTGGTGCTGATGGCCATCAGTGTCGCGGCCGCCGCCTGGGTGGGCGAGCTCTGGTTGCCTCCCGGCACGGCCATCGACGAACGCATCGTCATCAGCGTCCTGGTGTGGGGACTGGCCGCCTTTGTGCTGGCGGTGCTGAACAAGATGCTGCGCCTGAGGCTGCTGTCGCGCATCGCCGAGCGGGTCACCTTCGTCATGATCCCGCCGCTGTTCCTGATCTTCCTGGTGCTGGGCACGATCTTCCTGGGCATCGCCACTCCCACCGAAGGCGGGGCCATGGGAGCCGTGGGCGCGATCGCCATGGCGGTGCTGCGCAACCGCCTGCCGATGACCCTGCTCAAGCAGGCCATGGTCACGACCACCAAGCTGACGTCGTTCGTCATTTTCATCCTGATCGGCTCGACCATTTTCACGCTGACCTTTCGCGGCGTCGACGGCGACCTGTGGGTCGAGCACCTGCTGGTGAGCCTGCCCGGCGGCCAGATCGGGTTCCTGCTCATCGTCAGCCTCTTTACTTTCGTCCTGGCCTTTTTCCTGGATTTCTTCGAACTGGCGTTCATCATCGTGCCCCTGCTCGGACCGGTCGCCGACAAGATGGGCATAGACCTGATCTGGTTCGGCGTGCTGCTGGCCGTGAACATGCAGACGTCGTTCATGCATCCGCCTTTCGGCTTCGCGCTGTTCTACCTGCGTTCGGTGGCCCCGAAAGACGACTACAAGGACAAGCTGACCGGCCGGATCATCAAGAAGGTCACCACGGGGCAGATCTACTGGGGTTCCGTGCCTTTCATCTGCATCCAGCTGCTGATGGTGCTGATCGTGCTGATGTTCCCGTCCACGGTCACGCACTACAAGAGCGGGGAATCCACAGTGGATCCCAGCACGGTCAAGATCGACATGCACAGCGATTACGGATCCGGAGGAATGTACGGCGGCGATGGCGGGATGCCGGCATTCAAATGATTTGTAGCGGACACTCAATTATTGTCCGATAATCGATGCCTTGCTCATAGCGTTCCGGGAGGTTCTCCGGAACGCTGCACTGGAAGGACGATAATGCCTTTGAAGGACAGTCTTGCCGCACTGATAGTCATCGTGGCCTGGGGCGTAAACTTTGTGGTGATCAAGGTCGGGCTGCAGGAAATCCCGCCTTTTCTTCTGGGCTGCCTGCGTTTTGCGCTGGTGGCCCTGGCGGCATTTTTCGTGCCGCGCCCGGCGGTGCCGTGGCGCCTGCTGATCTTGTTCGGCATGACGCTCAGCGTCGGGCAGTTCGCTTTTTTGTTCACCGCCATGACCGTGGGCATGTCGGCCGGCCTGGCTTCGCTGGTGCTGCAGTCGCAGGCCTTCTTTACGGTGCTGATCGCCGCCATCCTGCTGGGCGAGCGGGTGCGCCTGCAGAATGTGCTGGGCATGGCGGTTGCGGCGGCGGGCCTGGTGCTGATCGAAAGCGGCGCGCATTCGGGCAATGTCACCGTCCTGGGCTTCGTCCTGACGCTGGCCGCGGCATTTTGCTGGGCCTGCGGCAATATCGTGGTGAAATTCGTTCACAAGGTCGACGTGCTTGGCTTGGTCGTCTGGGGCGCGGTGGTGCCGCCCATTCCCTTCCTTCTGCTTTCCTGGGCCTTCGAGGGCAAGGCGGCCATTTACCACAGCCTCGCCAACCTTAGCGTGGTCGGAGTTTCGGCGCTGATCTACCTGGCGCTGATCGCCACGACTCTGGGCTACGTGCTGTGGGCCAAGCTGCTGACACGCTACCCGGTCAGCAAGGTCGCGCCCCTGAGCCTGCTGGTTCCGGTGGTGGGCCTGGTCTCGGCCATGCTGCTGGTGGACGAGCGGCTGGGGGCGCTGCAGTGGCTGGGAGGCGTCGCCGTGATGCTGGGCCTGGCCATCAATGTGTTCGGCCTGCGGCTTCTGCGCCGGGGGACGGCGTTGCGCTAAAATCCGCCCATGGCACGATGGGCTGCCGCTCCGTCTTTTTACAGGAAGCAAACATGGAATTCGATCAGTCGGGCGTTAATGCATTAATGGAAATCACCTCGCGCCCGGATCTGGTGTTCGTTCGAGGCCAGGGGGCGTGGCTGGAAGACCATAACGGCAAGCGCTACCTGGATTTCATGCAGGGCTGGGCGGTGAACAGCCTGGGGCACTGCCCGCCGCAAGTGGTCGAGGCGATCAACCGCCAGGCCGCCCAATTGATCAATCCTTCGCCGGCGTTCTATAACCAGCCGTCCATGGACTTGGCAAAGCGCATCACGGGCGCTTCGTGCTTCGACCGGGTGTTCTTCGCCAACAGCGGCGCCGAGGCCAACGAAGGCGCCATCAAGCTGGCGCGCAAATGGGGCCGTCTGCACCGCAATGGCGCCTACAAGATCATTACTTTCGACCATAGCTTCCACGGACGCACGCTGGCCACGATGTCGGCGTCGGGCAAGCCGGGCTGGGACACCATTTACGCACCCCAGGTCGACGGCTTTCCCAAGGCCGACCTGAACGACCTGGACTCCGTGCGCGCGCTGGTCGACGACAAGACCGTGGCCGTCATGCTCGAGCCTGTCCAGGGCGAGGGCGGCGTCATTCCGGCCAGCCCCGAGTTCATGCAGGCCTTGCGCAAGCTGACCAGCGATCTCGGCCTGCTGCTGATCGTCGATGAAGTGCAGACCGGCATGGGCCGCACCGGCAAGCTGTTCGCTTACGAACACTCCGGCATCGTGCCCGACATCATGACCCTGGCCAAGGGCATAGGCGGCGGCGTGCCGCTGGCGGCCTTGTGCGCGCGCGAGGAAGTCTGCTGCTTCGAGCCTGGCGACCAGGGCGGCACGTACAACGGCAATCCCCTGACCACGGCAGTGGGCATAGCTGTGTTCGACGCCGTGACGGCTCCCGGCTTCCTGGACTCCGTCAATGCGCGCGGCGATCAATTGTCCCAGGGCCTGCTGGCCCTGTCCCGGAAGTGGGGCATGAAGGGCGAGCGCGGCGTGGGACTGCTGCGCGCCCTCAAGATGGATCGCACCGATGGCGCGCGCATCGTCGAGACGGCGCGCGACTGGAATCCCGAAGGTCTGCTGCTTAATTCGCCGCGTCCCGACTTGCTGCGCTTCATGCCGGCCTTGAACGTGAGCGCGGATGAAATCGACCTGATGCTGGCGCGGCTGGACGAGGTCATTGCCAAGCTGCGCGGTTAGGGTCAGGCGCCACACCGGCTGGCGTCCTGCTTTCAGGAGTGTGAACCCGGGCCTCTAGGTGTTGGCCGGCCTCGGCCAGGCTGGGTATCAGCTTTTGCTCGCCTGCCAGTTCTGGTGGGCGTCGTCCATGACGCTTCCGGCTTCGCCCCCTTCCAGAAAACCATAGGCCAGTTTGTCGAGCAGGTGGTTCAGGGTGCTGCGCTCGTCGGAGGAAAGCAGGGTGGCGAGCATGGCGTCTTCCATGGTGTGCCCCAGGTCGTCGCTGGCGGCGCGCAGGCTTTTTCCGCGCGCTGTCGCCCATAACTGGTGATTGCGGGCGTCGACCGGGTGGATGGAGCGCCGGATCAGCTTGAGCCCGATGAGCTGCGCCAGTTCCTTGGAGAGTATGGTTTTCTCGACCAGGGTGAGATCCCGCAGGCCGGTGGCGGTGACGCCGGGGTTGTCGCAAATGGCGCGCAGCACCCGCAACGAACGGACGTCCAGCCCGAACTCGCGCCGGTAAACCAGATTGGCCTCGCGCAGCATCTCGCACTTGACCAGGTCGAGCTTGAAGCTCAGGTAGTCGGTGAAGCCGGTGCTGCTGGGCTTGGCCTGCACAGGTTTTTTTGCCACGCTCGTTAAGCCTCTTTTGGTATGCAAGCCAGCATTTTAGCTTAGGGTTCAACGGCGCCGAAGGGCGGCCGGGCCTATCGGCTCGGATGCATCCGGCCGTGGCGCTATCTTCTGGCAGAGCGTCAACAGGTTCCAGGAGCCCGGACTGTTTCTACCGACTACGCTCCTAGGGAAATCCAGCATAATAAAATTAGTTGAAAATTTCAACTTTTACGATATTCTTCATTCTATGCTGGCGGGAATCCGAAGCTGGCGCGCGCCTGGCGGACCCGTATGCCCGACCAGGGCGCCCTGGCCCGCCTTGCCGCAAATCCTGAATATCCGAGGAGCTGGAACAATGGGCTTGAATCCTGAAGTACAGGCGCTGGGCGCCGATATGAGGAACTGGCGGCGCGACATACACCGATACCCGGAGCTGGGTTTCAAAGAGCACAGAACCGCCGAAAAGGTCGCGGCGCTGCTGCAGGGCTGGGGCATCGAGGTGGTTGCCGGCTTTGGCGGCACGACCGGCGTCATCGGCACCTTGCGCGGCCGCCGCGGGCCGGGCATGACCATAGGCTTGCGCGCCGACATGGACGCCCTGCCGATGCAGGAAACCGGCAATGTCGCGCACAAGTCGGTGCACGACAATGTGTTCCATGGCTGCGGCCACGACGGCCATACGTCCATATTGCTGGGTGTCGCCAAGTACCTGTCTTCCCATGACGACTTCAAGGGCACCGTGCACTTCATCTTCCAGCCGGCCGAAGAAACATTGCGCGGCGGCTCTGAACTGGTGCGCCAGGGACTGTTCACGCAGTTTCCCTGCGACGAAATCTATGCCCTGCACAACAACAACGGCATCCCGGCCGGCAAGATCGGCGTGCGGGTCGGGGCCATATTGTCGGCCTGCGATTTGTTCCGCATCCATATCAAGGGCGTGGGCAGCCACGCGGCATTCCCGCATAAATCGATAGACCCTATCGTGGTCGGCGCGTCGATCGTGCAGTCGCTGCAGAGTATCGTCAGCCGCAACGTCGACCCGTTTCATTCAGCCGTGCTCAGCGTGTGCCAGTTCCACGCCGGAACGGCCATCAACGTCATCCCCGAAACCGCGCAGTTGGAAGGCACGGTGCGCACGCTTTCCAAAGAGGCGCAGGCGCTGATCCTGCAACGCATGCGGGCGGTTTGCGACGGCGCGGCGCAGACTCACGGCTGCGCGGTCACGTTCGAGCATCTGCAGTCCTCGCCTCCCACCATCAATACCAAAGAGCAGACCGAGGTCGTGCGGCGGGCGGCCGCAAGCGTGGTGGGCGAGGAAAACGTGGCCGAGGACGCCGATCCGCTCATGGCTTCCGAGGATTTTGCGTTCATGCTGGAAGAACGGCCCGGGTCGTATTTCTACCTGGGCCACAATGGATTGACCTGCCACCATCCGCAGTTCGACTTCGACGATGACACCTCGCC
This sequence comes from Eoetvoesiella sp., assembly GCF_035555955.1. Taxonomy (NCBI): domain Bacteria; kingdom Pseudomonadati; phylum Pseudomonadota; class Betaproteobacteria; order Burkholderiales; family Alcaligenaceae; genus Eoetvoesiella; species Eoetvoesiella sp. The sequence continues at coordinate 46,157 of NZ_DATMGA010000011.1, forward strand.
GATCGGGGCCGGCGTATTCGTTGAAATCATTCGCCAGCGGCTTGGTTGACGGGACGGGGGCCGCCGCTGAAGGTACTTATCGCCGCGGCCGGAGGGCGGTGTCCGGCGCGGGACTCGAAGGTATATGATACGAATTGTCGAGCATTGATTTCCAGCGTTGACGCATCCGCTTGCGCTGCGGCGGGTTCCGCCTCAATCCGGCTGTTGGAATGCGCATTTTCAAGGCGCCTGGCGCATCGACCGCTGGCGCCGACCGTGCAATGGAAAAAACATGAATCCTCTGACCCAGGCTCTTGAGGCATCCGCTGCAGCCATGCTGCCGGCGCTCGAAACCATCTACAAAGACCTGCACCGCAACCCCGAACTTTCCATGCAAGAGGTGCGTACGGCCGGCATTGTCGCCGATTTCCTGGAAAACCTTGGCAGCTACACGGTAACGCGCGAAGTCGGGGCGACCGGGGTTGTCGGCGTCCTGAAAAATGGCGAGGGTCCCGTCGTCATGCTGCGCGCCGACATGGACGCGCTGCCCATGGCCGAAGCCACCGGACTGCCGTATGCCAGCACCGTTACGGCCAAGGATGAAGACGGCTTCGATACCGGCGTGGCGCACAGTTGCGGCCACGACCTGCACGTAACCTGGCTGCTTGGCGCGGCGCAGCTTCTTGCCCAGAATACGGATGCGTGGGCGGGGACACTGATGGTGGTGTTCCAGCCGGGCGAAGAGGTTGGCCGCGGTGCGCAAAGCATGATCGACGATGGCATGATGCAGCGCTTCCCCAAGCCGGACATCATTCTTGGCCAGCATGTCATGGTGGGCAAGGCTGGCACGGTGGGGTATCGCGACGGAACCATCCTGTCGGCGGGCGACAGCCTGAAGGTTCGGCTTTTCGGGCGCGGATCCCATGGCTCCCAGCCGCAAACCGCCATCGACCCGGTCGTCATGGCCGCTTCCACCGTCATGCGGCTGCAAACCGTGGTGTCGCGCGAGATCGCGCCTGCCGACAGCGCCGTACTGACCATAGGCGCGCTGCAGGCGGGCACGAAAGAAAACATCATCCCCGACGAGGCGACGCTCAAGCTCAATGTGCGCACCTACGACGAAAACGTGCGCAAACACGTGCTGGGGGCGATCCGGCGCATATGTTGCGCCGAATGCGCGGCGTCCAATTCGCCTCGGGAGCCCGAGTTCACGCCGCTGAGCAGCTATCCGCTGACGCGCAACGATGTCGAGGCGACCGCGAAGGTGGCCGGCGCGTTCAAGGCTCAGTTCGGCGACTGCGCCTACGAAACCCCGCCGGCTGCGGCCAGCGAGGACTTCAGCATCTTCGGGCGCGCCTGGAGGGTTCCCTATGTGTTCTGGTTCGTGGGCGGCACCGATGCCGCAACCTACGACGACGCGGTCGCAAGCGGCCAGCTCAACGCCATTCCCAGCAACCATTCGCCCAAGTTCGCACCGGTGCTCGACCCCACGTTGAAAACGGGGCTGCAGTCCATGCTGACCGCTGCGTCGGCGTGGCTGTGCAAGGGTTGATGCAGGCATGAACGAGCATATGTTTTTTACGGCGCTCGACATGCTGGGCACGTTCGCGTTCGCCATCAGTGGTGCGGTGGCGGCCCGGCAGAAACGGCTCGATTTGTTCGGTGTCTTGTCGATCGCCTATATCGTGGCTTGCGGTGGTGGGATCATGCGTGACGTCGCCATCGGCGCCATCCCCCCGGCGGGTTTGTCCGATTGGCGCTATCTGGCGGTTGCCGTGCTGGCGTCCTTGTTGACCATTGCATGTTATCCGCTGGTAAAGCGCATGACCAATCCCGTGCAGCTTTTTGACGCCTTGGGTCTGGGGTTTTTTGCGGTATTCGGCGCCCATAAATCTCTGGTCTACGGTCACAACATCGAGGTGGCGGTCATGCTGGGCGTTACCGCGGCCGTCGGCGGCGGCGTGCTGCGCGACGTCCTGCTGAATCGCACGCCCCTGATATTGCGCAAGGAAATCTACGCATCGGCGGCGCTGGTGGCCGCCGTCATCCAGGTGCTCGGAGACACGTTCGCCTGGCCGCAGCAATGGGTGCCCTGGGTGGGCATCGTCATATGCTTCGCGTTGCGCTATCTGTCGCTAAGCTATCGCTGGAATCTGCCGCGCTTTTCGGACGGCCCAGGGTAGCGGCCGCCCGAAGAGGCGTGCTTTGCGCAAACGCCGCCATGAAGGCGGCGTTTTGCTTGGCGGTTGCGAACCGGCCCCGGGAGGATTCCGGGGCTGTGGGCAATGCAAGGCCTTACCCGCGCGCCTTGGCGACCTGGCGCCAGTGGTGCAGCAGGGGCTCGGTGTAGCCGTTGGGTTGTTCCAGGCCCTTGAAGACCAGATCGCACGCTGCCTTGAAGGCAATGGAGTCGTCGAAGTTGGGCGCCATGGGCCGATAGGCCGGATCGCCCTGGTTTTGCTTGTCGACCACCGCCGCCATGCGCTTCATGGTTTCGAGGATCTGCTCTTTGGTGGTGATGCCGTGGCGCAGCCAGTTTGCCATGTGCTGGCTGGAAATGCGCAGCGTGGCGCGGTCTTCCATGAGGCCGATGTCGTGGATGTCGGGCACTTTGGAGCAGCCTATGCCCTGGTCGATCCAGCGCACGACGTAGCCCAGGATGCCTTGCGAATTGTTGTCCAGCTCTTGCTGGATTTCCTGGGCCGACCAGTTGGGCTCGGCCGCCACGGGAATGGTGAGGATTTTCTCGAGCAGGGGTTCGTTCTGGCCTTCCATGCCGCGCTGTACTTCCTGGACGTCGATTTGATGATAGTGCAGGGCGTGCAGGGTGGCGGCGGTGGGCGACGGCACCCAGGCGGTGTTGCCGCCGGCCTTGAGGTGGCCGATTTTTTGCACCAGCATGTCGGCCATGAGGTCGGGCATGGCCCACATGCCCTTGCCGATCTGGGCGCGGCCGCGCAAGCCGCACTGCAGGCCCACCTGCACATTGTTGCGTTCGTAGGCGTCGATCCAGACGCTGCGCTTCATGTCGCCCTTGCGCACCATGGGGCCGGCCTCCATGGAGGTATGGATTTCGTCGCCGGTGCGGTCGAGGAAGCCGGTGTTGATGAAGGCGACGCGGGCGGTGGCCTGGGCGATGCAGGCCTTGAGGTTGACGCTGGTGCGCCGCTCTTCGTCCATGATGCCCATTTTGATGGTGTTGGGCGCGATGCCGAGCAGGGACTCGACGCGGGAGAAGAGCTCGCTGGTGAAGGCGACCTCGGCCGGGCCGTGCATTTTGGGCTTCACGATGTAGATGGAGCCGGCGCGCGAGTTGCCGCGCAGCTTCAGGTCGCTCATGGCGATGAGCGAGGAAACGACGGCGTCCATGATGCCCTCGGGCACTTCCTGGCCGTCGGCGTCGAGGATGGCCGGGTTGGTCATGAGGTGGCCCACGTTGCGGATGAGCATGAGCGAACGCGCGGCCAGGGTCTGGGTGTTGCCCTGCAGGTCGGTATAGCTGCGATTGGGGTTGAGCTTGCGGGTGAAGGTTTTGCTGCCCTTGGCGACTTCTTCGGTAAGGGTGCCGTTCATGAGGCCCAGCCAGTTGCGGTAGGCGAGCACCTTGTCGTCGGCATCGACGGCCGCGATGGAGTCCTCGCAGTCCATGATGGTGGTCAGCGCGGCCTCGAGCAGGATGTCTTTGATGCCGGCGCCGTCCTGCTGGCCGATGGGACTGTTCTTGTCGATCTGGATTTCGAAGTGCAGGCCGTTGTGCCGGAACACCAGGGCCTCGGGGGAGGAGGCCTGGCCGCGGTAGCCCAGGAACAGGCCGGGCCGGGCCAGCGAGGTGCTGGAACGGTCGTGCATTTCGACTTCGAGCTTGCCGTCGGCCACCGAATAGCGGGCGGCGTCGGCGTGCGAGCCGCTGGCCAGCGGAATGCTTTGATCCAGGAAGCGCCGGGCGAATTCGATGACCTTGGCGCCGCGCACGGGGTTGTAGCCGCCGGCATGTCCGGCCCCGTCGTCTTCGGGAATGGCGTCGGTGCCGTACAGGGCGTCGTACAGGCTGCCCCAGCGCGCGTTGGCGGCATTCAGGGCGTAGCGTGCGTTGGTAATGGGGACGACCAGCTGCGGGCCGGCCTGGCTGGTGAATTCGACGTCGATGTTCTGCGTGTCGACGGCGACGGAGTCGGGCGCGTCCTGCAGATAGCCGATTTTCTTCAGGAAGGCCTGGTAGGCCTGCAGGTCTTTGTAGCCGTTGGGGTTCTGGTGGTGCCAGGCGTCGATTTCGGCCTGCAGGCGGTCGCGTTCGGCCAGCAAGGCGCGGTTCTTGGGCGCCAGGTCGTTGATGATTTTGGCGAACCCGGCCCAGAAGGCGTCGGCGGAGATCCCGGTGCCCGCCAGGGCTTCATTCTGGATGAAGTCGTGCAGTACGGTGGCAATCTGCAGCCCATGCTGCTGGGTTCGTTGTGACATATCGGGATCCTTGGGTAAAAATAGCCAAAAAGAAGGTAATAGTATGGCAACAGTTGTCAATTACTATTAGTATGGACTGTAGAGTAGAAGGACTCAATATCAGCGAAGTTCAAGGACTTGCTACTTAAAGTTCATTATCGGTGGCTGGCCGGCAGCCGTGCGTTTCCATCATTCATCCGCAATCAAGGAGCCGGAATCATGAAAGCTCAGCTCAAACTCATCGGCGCTCCGTCGGCGCTGCTGCTTCTGGAAGGCTGGTCGGCGGTCGAGTCGCGCGATGCCATACACAAGACCTATATCTTCAAGAACTTCAACGAAGCCTTCGGCTTCATGATGCGGGCCGCCCTGCAGGCCGAGAAGCTCGACCATCACCCCGAATGGAGCAATGTATACAACCGGGTAAGCGTCACCCTGACGACCCACGATGCCAAGGGCGTCACCGAACGCGACATCGCCCTCGCCTCCTTCATGGATCAGTTGGTCTGATGAGTGCCCCCACGCTGCGCCGCTAGTGCGGCTTGCCGCCTTCTCTAGCTATATACTTCGCTTACTGTTTTTGATCATGCCGCATCGTGGAGTCGTTCATGCAAGAGTCTTCCGGCTATGCCGGCCCGGCCGTGCTGCCGCAGTTCATTCCGTTTACCGGGTATCTCGACGCCCAGGCCGCCGTTGACCGCCTGATCGAAATCTACGACCGCAATACCGCTTTCATCCGCGCGGCCTTCGCCGACTATGCGGCCGGCCGGTTCACGCCGGGCCAGCGCGCCCGGGCCTATTACCCGGCCATACGCATCAAGGTCAGCACCTACCAGGAAGTGGACAGCCGCCTGTCGTACGGCCATGTGGTCGAGCCGGGCAACTACATGACCACCATCACCCAGCCTTCCCTGTTCGCCGATTACCTGCGCGAGCAGATCGGGCTGCTGCTGAAGAACCACGGCGTGCCGGTGGAGATCGGCGAATCCGACATGCCGATACCGCTGCATTTTGCATTTACCGACGGCCAGTACGTCGAAGGGCAGTATTCGGATGCGCTGGGCGATTCGCTGCGCGACCATTTCGATGTGCCCGACCTGGTGGTCACCGACGACGCCATCGTCAACGGCACCTGGCGCGGGCGGGGCGGCGAGCCGCAGCCGCTGGCGCCTTTCACGGCGCCCCGGGTCGACTACTCGCTGCATCGCCTGCAGCACTATACGGCCACGGCGCCCCGGCATTTCCAGAATTTCGTGCTGTTCACCAACTACCAGTTCTACATCGACGAGTTCTGCCAGTGGGCGCGCGAGACCCTGGCCAAGGAAGAAGGCGGCTATACCGCCCTGGTCGAGCCGGGCAATGTGGTGACCGAACGCGGAGCCGGCGCCGTTCCCAGCGGCCCGGCCCCTACGCGCATGCCGCAAATGCCTTCCTACCATCTGGTGCGCGAGAATCACAGCGGCATCACGCTGATCAATATCGGCATCGGGCCCTCCAACGCCAAGACGATCACCGACCACGTGGCGGTGCTGCGCCCCAACGCCTGGCTCATGCTGGGCCATTGCGCCGGGCTGCGCACTACCCAGCGGCTGGGCGACTACGTGCTGGCGCACGGCTATGTGCGGCAGGACCACGTTCTGGATGACGACTTGCCGCTATGGGTGCCGGTTCCGCCCCTGGCCGAGATCCAGGTCGCCCTCGAAGACGCGGTGGCCGAGGCCTCGGGACTGTCGGGCTGGGAGCTCAAGCGCATCATGCGCACGGGAACGGTCGCCACCATCGACAACCGCAACTGGGAGCTGCGCGACCACCACGAGCCCGTGCAGCGCCTGTCGCAGTCGCGCGCCATCGCCCTGGACATGGAATCGGCCACCATTGCGGCCAACGGCTTTCGCTTTCGCGTGCCTTACGGCACCCTGCTGTGCGTGTCCGACAAGCCGCTGCACGGCGAGCTGAAGCTGCCCGGCATGGCCAGCGACTTCTACCGGCGCCAGGTGGGCCAGCACCTGCACATCGGCATCCGGGCGCTGGAAGGCCTGCGCGACATGCCGCCCGAGCGCCTGCATTCACGCAAGCTGCGCAGCTTCATCGAGACGGCGTTCAAGTAAGCCCCGGAACCGGCTCCATGCGCCTGGAGATTTCGCTGGCGGTCTGCACGACCAGGCCCACCAGGGTTTCCTCGCTCAGTGCGGCGGGCTTGTCGGTGTCCAGGGTAAGCACCAGGCTGCCCAGGATTTCCTTGCCGCTGACCACGGGGGCGGCGATGCCGGTCACGCCCGCGTCGAGCTGGCCGTGCGAGATGTAATACCCCTGATGGCGGATTTGCTTGAGCGCCTTGGTGAAGGTCTGCCAGTCGTCACCGATCGCGCGCGCCGACTGGGCCGTAGCGGGGTCTTCCAGCGCCGCCTCGTAGAAGCGCTTGAGCTTGCGCCGGTTCATGTACGCGAGCACGATATGCGCCTGGGCGCCGAGAAACAGCGGCATCCGCAGGCCCTTGGTGTACGTAAGGGGCGCGACGGGCTGCTTGCCTTGCACCTGAAATACGTTCACTATGGTTTTGTCGTAGATGTTGCACAGCATTATGGTGCAGCCCGTCATCTCGGCCAGGCCGTGCATCAGGTCGTGTCCGGCCTGGATAATGGGGTCGTACGAGCGAATCAGGTATTCCAGCTCGATGATTTTCGGCCCCAGCCGGTAGCGTCCCGAGGTTCTGGACAGCATGCCGGCCTCGGTCAGGTCGCTGGCGTAGCGGTAAGCCGATGCGGCGCTGATTTCAAGCGCGGTGGATATTTCTTCGATCGCGACCAGCGGCTTGTGCTTTCCGAATAGATTCAGAATGGCCAGGACGCGGTTGATGACCGAGGGAGAAGATGACATGACAAACAGGCTTCCGTAGTGAAAATCGTGGCGCTTGACAGGCGCTGTTTCTTAGGAGGAATCGTCTCACAAAAATAAATGCGTTGACAATTTAATTTCTTAAATCTAGACTTGTTTATCATTAGATAATAAAAAAGTTCAAAATAACACTTTTCACAAGACCGGAGACAACAATGCGAAATGTTCGTAAATTATTGGTAGGCTTGGCGGTATGCGCGGCTTTTGGCTCGGCTCATGCCGACGTCAAGGTGGGAGTGATTCTGTCGCTGACGGGGCCGGCCGCTTCGCTGGGCATCCCCGAGAAGCAAACCCTGGAAATGTGGCCCAAGGAAATCGCCGGGCAAAAAATCGACGTCACCGTGCTGGACGACGCCTCCGACCCCACCAAGGCAGCCTTGGCGGCCCGCAAGCTCACCAGCGAGAACAAGGTGGATATTCTGGTGGGGCCGTCGGTGACACCCACCGCGCTGGCCGCCATGCAGGTTGCCGGCGAAACCAAAACGCCTATGCTGTCCCTGTCGGGCGGCGGCGCCATTATCTATCCCCAGGAAGGCGCGCGCACCTGGGTCTTCAAGATGCCGCCCTCCGAAAAAATCCAGCTCGACAACATCTTCAACACCATGAAGAAGCGGGGCGAAAAAACGCTGTCCGTCGTGGGGGCGAACGATGCCTATGGGCAGGTGTTCATCAATGACGTCGAGAAATACGCGCCCGCGGCGGGCATCAAGGTGGTCAGCGTCGAACGTTTCGGCAGCACCGACACCAGCTTCGTTTCCCAGGCTCTGAAGATCATCGCGGCCAAGCCCGACGCCGTGTTCATCGCAGCGTCCGGCACGCCGGCAGCCATGCCGCAGATCGAACTCACGAACCGCGGCTACAAGGGCACCCAGTATCAAACCCAGGCTGTGGCCAACAACGACTACCTGCGTATTGGCGGCAAGGCCATCGAGGGCACGCTCATGACCGTGGCGCCCATGCTGGTTGCCGAGCAGTTGCCCGACAGCAACGCGAGCAAAGCCGTAGCGGTGCCCTACATCAAGGCATTCGAGAAAATCCATGGCCCGGGTTCGCGTTCCTTGTTCGGCGCCGAGATCTGGGACGTAACCCTGTTCCTGAAGAATGTCATTCCCGTCGCCATGAAGAAAGCCAAGCCGGGTACGCCCGAATTCCGCGTGGCCCTGCGCGATGCGCTTGAAAACGTCAAGGACCTGGTGCTGACGCAGGGTGTCTACACCATGTCGGTCAAGGATCACAACGGCGCGGATGCCCGCAGCCAGGTGATGGTCAAGATCGAACACGGCAAGTGGAAGTACATCGATTAGTCGCTGTCCATCCATAACCCGCAGTACGCAACAAGCAAGTAAGCAGGCAGGCGCGGCATGACCACAGAATTAAAGCCATACCCCTTCGAGTTCATCAAGCGGCAAGCCAGGCCGCGCAAGGGTTCGGAAACCGAGCATCACGGTGTTGTCATTGTCGGCGGCGGGGTGGCGGGTCTTACCGCCGCCCTGGCCCTGGCGGTGCAGGGTATCCCGTCTGTGGTCATCGAGGCAGACGATTCCGTCTGCTTCGGCAGCCGCGCCATCTGCATTTCACGGCGCAGCCTGGAAATCTTCGAAAGGCTGGGCGCCGTTGGCGAGATTCTTGAAAAAGGCCTGCCCTGGACGGGCGGCCGCTCGTATTACCGCAACCAGGAGGTGCTGCATTTTTCGATGCCGCACGATGCCAACCAGCATCTTCCTCCCATGATCAACATCGAGCAGTACTACATCGAGGAATACCTCGTGCATGCGCTCGAATCCTATTCCGAGCTGGCCGACATACGCTGGGCCAATCGGGTAACGGGCGTTGCGCCGCAGGACGGCGGCGTCATGCTCGACGTCGAACAAGAAGACGGCCAGCCATACCGCATCCAGGCCGACTGGGTCATGGCCTGCGACGGTGGCCGCAGCAAGGTGCGCGAGGCCCTGGGCCTGCACCTGCAGGGCACCGCCTACGAAGGCATCTACATCATTGCGGACATCGCGCTGAAAAGCGCCTTGCCCACCGAAAGGCTGGCCTGGTTCGACCCTCCGTCGAATCCGGGGTCGACCATACTCATGCACAAGCAGCCCGACGACATCTGGCGCATCGACTACCAGATCCGGGACGACGAAGACCCTCAAGAAGCCGTCAAGGCCGAGAACGTCCTGCCGCGGGTCCAGGCGCACCTCGAAATGATAGGCGAGACCGCCGAATGGTCGCCGCTGTGGATCTCGCTGTACAAGGCCAATGCGCTCACGCTGGACAGCTATCGGCACGGCCGCGTGCTGTTCGCCGGCGATGCGGCGCACCTGGTGCCGATCTTCGGCGTGCGCGGCGCCAACTCGGCCATCGACGACGTCGACAACATGGCCTGGAAGCTGGCGGCCGTCATGAAGGGGCGGGCGGATCCTTCCCTGCTCGATTCGTACTCGGTCGAGCGTGTTTTCGCGGCGCGTGAAAACCTCAGGCAAGGCATGAAAAGCACCGAATTCATGGCTCCGCCCACGTTCGCATTCCAGATGATGCGCGAGGCGGTGCTCGACCTGGCCCTGGACACCCCGGGCGTCCGGTCCCTGATCAATCCGCGCCAGACCAGCGCCATCCACTACGAGGATTCCCCGGCCGTCGCCGCCGGCGACCACGACGCCCGGTTCACCGCGGGGCCGCGCCGCGGCGCAGTTTTGCAAAGCGCGCCATTGCGGCATGTGGATGCCCAGGGGCGCGAGTCGACCGTGCATGTCACGCAACTGGTCCGGGCAGGCCAGTTTCTGGTGCTGGCCTTCGGCGATGCCGCCGGACTGCCGGCCGACCTGAACCAGGCCGTCGCAAGCTTGCGCGAGTCCGGTCTTGGAGTTCGCGCCCTGGCTGTATGCGGCCGTGAGCAAGGCGCAAGCGGCGACGAATATCTTGTCGATCCGGATGGCAAGGTGGCCGGGCTCTATGGCGCCCAGGCGGGTGGGGTCTACGTGGTGCGGCCCGATGGCCATGTCTTCGGCCGCTGGCTTGCCTTGCGGGGGCAGGAACTCGTGGACGCCTTTGCCGTCCTGCTGGGCAAGACAACCCAACGGAGGTCCGCATGAACGATCTCGAACTGGATGCCGTGTATACGGAATTGTGCCGGGTTCTTGGCGAGGCCGGCGAACAAAAAGCCTTGACGCTGCTGGGCCGTTTCGCCCTGCTGGCGATGCTGGAAATCGACGACGCAGACCGGCTCAAGGCATTGATTGCGCGGGCTGCGCAAAGCGCCTGAGGCGCGAGCTTACGGAGACTGGAATCATGTTTATGAAGAACTGCTGGTATGTGGCCGGTTGGTCGCATGAAGTCGAGGCGGATGGATTGATGGCGCGTACCATCTGCGGCAAGAGGCTGGTGTTCTGGCGTGACGAGGCCGGCGCCATCCACGCGCTGGACGACCGCTGCTGCCATCGCGGCGCGCCGCTGTCCATAGGGCGGAAGGAGGGCGATAACGTCCGATGCATGTACCACGGTTTTCTCTTCAATACAGCCGGCGCCTGTATCGAGATTCCCGGCCAGTCCCAGATTCCCCCCAAGGCGCACGTGCGCAGCTACGCGGTGGTCGAGCGCCATCGCTGGATCTGGCTATGGATGGGCGATGCGGCTGCCGCGGACGAAAGCCTGATCCCCGACACGCACTGGCTGGACGATCCGGATTGGGCCTGCACCAAGCCGGGCCGCCTGCACTACGACGTCAACTATCAATTGGTGAACGACAATCTGCTGGATTTTTCGCATCTTTCCTATGTGCATCCCAATACCCTGGGCGGCTCGGAAGAGTACGCGCAGCTGCGCTCCAAAATAGAGCGCCTGCCGCGCGGCCTGCGTATTACGCGCTGGTTCATGGACAGGCCGGCGGCGCCGTTCGTGGCCAAGCTGCTGGCGGCCAAAGGCATGACGGGCAATGTCGACCGCTGGAACAATTACGATTTTCTGCTGCCCGGCGTGCTGATCATGGATTCGGGCTTTGCCCCGGCCGGCCAGGGCGCGGAAAAAGGCAACCGGGAAGGCGGTATCGAGTTCCGCCATTGCCAGGTGGTGACGCCTGAAACCGAGAACACCTGCCATTACTTCTTTGCCCAGCCGCGCAATTTCGACAAGGACAAGCTCGAGGTCAGCGAGGCGCTGTACACCAGCATATTGGCGGCCTTCGAAGAAGACCGCGCCATCATCACCTCGCAGGCCGAGAACATCGCCGCCGACCCCTCGTTCGAGCCGGTCGCCTGCGGCCTGGACTCCGCCCTGGGCCAGTTCCGCTGGCTCATCGAGCAGCAGATCAAGCAGGAGGCTCAGGCCGAAGCCGCCGCGCAGCAAGAGGGCGCTGCGAACACCCCGGCGCAGCGTGCCCGCCCCACGGCCGTGGCGGGTTGAGGAATGACCATGACACAGAAAAACGGCGCGGCGTCCAGCCACGCAATGCCATCGAACGCCGGCTATATGTCGGGCTTCGGCAACGAGCATGCCACCGAGGCCCTGCCCGGCGCCTTGCCGGTCGGCCGTAATTCGCCGCAGCGCGCGGCCTACGGCCTGTATGCCGAACAATTGTCAGGCACGGCCTTTACGGCGCCGCGCAGCCACAACAGGCGTTCCTGGGTTTACCGGATACGGCCGGCTGCGGTGCACAAGCCTTTCACGCCGCTGGAGAACGACCGCATCGTCGGCGATTTCGGCGCCGTTCCGCCCACACCGCCCAATCAACTGCGCTGGGATCCCCTGCCCATGCCCTCGGCGTCGACCGACTTCGTCGACGGGCTGGTGACCATGGCCGGCAACGGCTCGCCCGAGCACATGAGCGGCTGCGCGATTCATTTGTACGCCGCCAATGCGTCGATGCGGGGCCGCTATTTCTACAATGCGGACGGCGAACTGTTGATCGTGCCGCAACAGGGCCGGCTGAGCCTGGCCACCGAGATGGGCGTCATCGACATCGAGCCGCTGGAAATCGCCGTGGTGCCGCGGGGCGTCCGGTTCCGCGTCGACCTGCCCGACGGCGAGGCGCGCGGCTATGTCTGCGAGAATTTCGGCGCGCCTTTCCAGCTGCCCGACATGGGGCCCATCGGTTCGAACGGGCTTGCCCTGCCGCGCGATTTTCTTGCGCCGCGGGCGGCCTACGAGGATATCGACGGCGACTTCGAGCTGGTGTCGAAGTTCGGCGGCCGGCTATGGCGGGCCGATATCGATCATTCCCCGCTGGACGTGGTGGCCTGGCACGGCAACTACACGCCATACAAGTACGATCTGCGGCGGTTCAACACCATAGGTTCGATCAGTTTCGATCATCCCGACCCATCCATCTTCCTGGTGCTGCAGTCGCCCAGCGATACGCCGGGCGTAGACACCATCGATTTCGTCATCTTTCCGCCGCGCTGGCTGGTGGCTGAAAACACCTTCCGGCCGCCCTGGTTCCACCGCAATGTCGCCAGCGAATTCATGGGCCTCATTACGGGCGTCTACGATGCCAAGGCCGAAGGTTTCCTGCCGGGAGGCGGCAGCCTGCACAATTGCATGACGGCGCATGGCCCGGATGCCGACACGTTCGAGAAGGCGTCCGCCTCCGACACGTCGGCGCCGCACAAGGTCGAGGACACCATGGCGTTCATGTTCGAAACCCGCACTGTCATCAAGCCGACACGCTTTGCGCTGGAGTCTTCGCAATTGCAGGCCGATTATTCCGAGTGCTGGCAGGGCTTGGCAAGGCATTTCGACCCAAGCGGCGCTTGATGTGTTTATGTTCGCTGTGAAGCCGTTCAGGCTGGCCAGCCTTTGACCCGTATTCGCCCTAGATCCTTGTTATTGGGTTGCGGTTTGTTGTGGCGGATGGTTTTTTGGGTTCTTGAGCGGCCAGGGAGCACCTGCACCGGCGCGCTCAGGTCGCTGCGGCCCCGGCGGTGCCGGGGCTTCCCATGCCGTCAGCCGTTTTCGGGCGCTCATATAGAGTGCCCCCACGCTTCGCCACTACGTGGCTTGCTGCCCCCGAGGGGGCGCCTTTTGCCTTGGGGCGGCCCGGCGGCAAAAGCTCGGACGAACGGCCAGCCCCCGGCTGGCCGTAAACGCCGTCCTCAAACAGCTGTTCGCTTGCACCCCGAAAACGGCCGCCGCCATGGCTTGCTCCAACTTCGCTTGCCGGCACAGGCGCTCCCCGGCCTTGCGGTGGCGATGAGTGGCGAAATCCCTTCTCTGGCCTTGTGCAGTTTCAGCTTGGGTGCTTTCGGTTTCGTTTAGCCTGTCGCTTTTTTCTTGCCGACTTTTTCTGGCCTGTCTTTCTTGCCGCCCTTGTCTTTTTGCGGCTTGTCCTTGCCGTCCTTGGCTTTGCGCTTGCCTTCACTGCGGCCGTCGGCAGCTTTTTTCGACTTTTTCTTTTTGGCCTTTTTTTCCGGCAGGGCCAGCATGGTGTGGCGGCATTCGCTGCTGCCGCAAAGGCATTGGTATTGCTTTTGCAGCTTCTTGGTGATTTTGCCTTCCATGACCAGGCCGTAGTCGTAGAACAGCTCTTCGCCGGCCGTTATATCGCGCAGCGCCATGATGTAGACGCGAGTGCCGGCGGAGTTTTCCTGGGTTTCGCAGTTGGGCGCGCACGAGTGGTTGATCCAGCGGGCGTCGGTGCCGCGATTGCCGCCGTCGATGACCTTGCCGCAACTGAGCGCAAAGAAGAAGGTGTGGAAGGGATCGTCCGGGTTGACCGGATGCATGGCGTCGGCCTGCTCGGGTGTGATGCGCCGTCCGCCGTATTCGAGGATGCGGGTTCCGGCGGGAATGTCGCGGGCGGCGAATACGCCGTTGCCGTGCAGGGTGGATTGTCTTACGGAATGCCAGGGCTCGGAGGCGGATGTCATAGGGTGGCGGTAAAGGTATGGTTGCCGCGTGGAGGCGATGGTGGTTCGGGTTCAAGGGTCGGCGGGCGTTTGGCCGCCGGTGGTTCGGCATGGTGGGCCGGCGAGGGCCGGCCCGTTGCGTACTTTAGAACGGCGGGTCGTTCTCGTCCAGCGCGGCGCCGGATGTTTTTTTGGCTGCGGCCTTTTTGGCCGCTGTTTTCTTGGCCGCTGTTTTTCCCGCCGTCTTTTTCGCCGCCGCTTTCTTGGCGGGCGCTTTTTTAGCCGCGGCCTTGGTCGGCGCCTTGGCCGCCGCGCTGGCCGTCGTGGCCGGTTCAGCCGTGCTTGCCGCCTTCTTGGCCGCAGTTTTCTTGGCGCCGGGTTTTTCGGGCCGGGCTTCGAACTCGAAGCCGATCTTGCCGTTGGGCTGCTTGACGAGGTAGGCCTTGAACTTGCGATTGGTGCGGCTGGACACAAAGCCTTCCAGCAGGTCGGTCTTGCCGTCGGCCAGCAGCTTGACGATCTGGGCGGGCGCGACCTCTTGCTGCAGGATCATTTTGCCGGAACGGAAGTCGCAGGTTTTTTCCGGGCCGACCGATTTCTCGCATACATAGTTCATGCCATGCTCGAACACGCGGCCGCCGCATTTGGGGCAGGCGCCCAGCGAGGTCTGGCCGGAGAAATCGACGGGCTCCGAGTTTTCGGCGTCGTTCTGGCCGAAGTCGAATTCGAGCTTGAATTCGTCGGTGATGCGCAGCAGGGCGGAAAAAGGCCGACCCATCTTGCTGATGAAGCCCGACAGCGGGCCCAGTTCGCGCTTTTGCAGCAGTTCTTCGACCTCGGGGACTTCGAAGGTGCGTCCGCCCGGGTGCTTGCCGATGGAGAAGTCGCATTGCGTGCAGGCGTAGCGGCGGTAGTTTTCCTTGACGACGCCTCCGCATTTGGGGCAAGGCGTGGCAAGCGTGGCGTAGTCGCCGGGCACGGTGTCGCGTTCGTATTCCTTGGCCCGCTTGACGATGACCTGGGTCATTTGCGCGATTTCGCGCATGAATTCGTCGCGGTCGAGCTGGCGCTGTTCGATTTGCTTGAGGCGGTGCTCCCATTCGCCGGTGAGCTCGGGCGAGGTGAGTTCGTTGACCCCCAGGCCCGACAGCAGCGTCATGAGCTGGCGCGTCTTGGCGCTGGGCACGAGCTCGCGGCCTTCGCGGCGCAGATAGCCTTCGTTGAGCAGGCCCTCGATGATGGCTGCCCGGGTGGCCGGAGTGCCCAGCCCGCGTTCGGACATGGCTTCGCGCAGGGCTTCGTCGTCGACCAGCTTGCCCGCGCCTTCCATGGCCGACAGCAGCGTGGCCTCGGTGTAGCGTGCGGGCGGCTTGGTGACCAGCCCCTTGGCCTCGATTTCGTCGGTCTTGACGGTTTCGTTGTCGGCTACGGCGACAAGCGTGGTGTCGTCGCCCTGGGCCTCGCGCCCGTAGATGGCCAGCCAGCCAGGCTCGACCAGCACCTTGCCTTCGGTCTTGAAGTGGTGGCCCGAGACCTCGGTAATGCGGGTGGTGACGCGGAACTCGGCAGCCGGAAAGAACACGGCCAGGAAGCGCCGGGCGATGAGTTCGTAGATCTTGCCTTCGGCCTCGCTGAGATCGCGGGGGATCTGCAGGGTGGGGATGATGGCGAAGTGATCGGAAACCTTTTTGTCGTCGAAAATGCGCTTGTTGGGCTTGATCCAGTCTGTCTTGCCCAGTTGCGCGGCAAAGGGCTGGACGCTGGCGGCGGCCGAAGAGCCGCCCTGGGACAGCGCCTGCACGGTCTGCTTGACCGTTTGCAGGTAGTCCTGGGGCAGGTAGCGCGAATCGGTACGCGGATAGGTAAGGGCTTTGTGGCGCTCGTACAGGGTTTGCGCCAGCGCCAGGGTGGTCTTGGCCGAAAAGCCGAAGCGCGAGTTGGCCTCGCGCTGCAGCGACGTAAGGTCGAACAGCGCCGGCGACATCTGCGTGGAGGGCTTGGATTCTTCGGTGACCTTGCCGGGCTGGTTGCGGCAGGCGGCGACGATGGTTTGCGCCGCATTGAGCGACCACAGGCGCGAATCGCGCTGCTCGGGATCCTGCTCGTTCTTGGTGAACTTGGGGTCGAACCAGCGGCCGGTATAGAAGCCGGCGGCCGCGACGAAGGTGCCGTGCACCTCCCAGTAGTCGCGCGGGACGAAGCGGCGGATGCGCTCTTCGCGTTCCGCGACGATGGCCAGCGTGGGGGTCTGCACGCGGCCGACAGGGGTCTTGAAGAAGCCGCCGTCCTTGCTGTTGAAGGCGGTCATGGCGCGCGTGCCGTTGATGCCCACCAGCCAGTCGGCTTCAGCGCGCGAGCGAGCCGCCGCTTCCAGCGGCTTCATGGTCTCGTCGTCGCGCAGGCTTTGGAAGGCTTCGCGGATGGCGGCCTGGGTCATGGAACGCAGCCACAGGCGCTGCACGGGCTTTTTGACGCCCGCGTATTGCACGATGTAACGGAAGATGAGCTCGCCCTCGCGGCCCGCGTCGCAGGCGTTGATGACGGCGGTGACGTCTTTGCGCTTGAGCAGCTTGACCAGCAGCTTGAGGCGCTCGGCCGAGCGTTTGTCGGCCGGCCCGAGTTCGAACTGGGGAGGAATGACGGGCAGGTGGGTGAAGCTCCATTTGCCGCGCACGGGGTCGTTGGGCGCCACCAGGGTCAGCAGGTGGCCGATACTGGAAGCGAGCACGTATTGCTCGCTTTCAAAGTAGTCGCCTTCCCGCGTAAACCCGCCCAGGGCCCGGGAGATGTCTAAGGCAACCGAGGGTTTCTCGGCAATGATCAGCGTTTTGTCCATGTATATCCAGTAACTGCATTTACAGCAGCGATAGCGCGGATCATACGGGGGGACAAATGCACAATGCAAGTCGCACCAGACAGAAAGCACCACCGGGAGGCGGAAACAACTATGTTTCGACCCCGGAATGCCCGGCTGTCCGGGGCGCCGGCGGGCGTGTGTTCCACGATGACCTGGCTGTTTGGCCGGATGATCCGCTAATTCAATATATCAAATGTTGAAGCGGGCGGCCCATTGCGGCAGTGCGGCCTTCCAGAATGCCTCGATGTTTTCCGCCCCCGGCAGGGACTCGAACCCCAGCCTGCGCCAGGCGCGGTCCAGGGTGCGCAGGGGATCGGAGCCGTCCAGCGCGGGGGCGTGGTTTTGCTTGGAAAGCTTGTGCCCGTGTTCGTCGAGGACCAGCGGCACGTGCATGACATCAGGGCAGGGCGCGCCCAGGCGGCCGGCCAGGAGCCGCTGTCGGGCGGTGGAGTCGAGCAGGTCGGCGCCGCGCACGATATCGGTGATTTCCTGCTTCCAGTCGTCGATGACGACGACGAACTGGTAGGCCCACAGGCCGTCGGCGCGCTTCACGATGAAATCGCCCACCGTATTTGCAACATTCTGTTGCTGCGGGCCGAGCCAGCGGTCATGGAAGTGAACCATGCCCTCGGGAACGCGCCAGCGCCAGGCGCGCACCGGCCTGCCGGGCCGCACTCCGTTGCGGCATGTGCCGGGATAGGCGCGCTGGCCGATTTCCTGGCGGGTGCAGCCGCAGCCGTATACGCATCCCTGGGCGTTCAAGGCGTCGAACACCGATTGATACAGGGCGTGGCGGCGCGACTGCCAGACCGGCTCGCCGTCCCAGTGCATGCCCAGGGCCTGCAACTGGCCCATGATGAGGCGATCGGCGCCCGCCACGGCGCGGGGCGTGTCGATGTCCTCGATGCGCAGCAGCCAGCGGCCCTGGTGGGCGCGGGCGTCGAGAAAGCTGGCCATGGCGGCGACCAGCGACCCGTCGTGCAGGGGGCCGCTGGGACTGGGGGCGAACCGCCCCGTATAGCCCTGTCTGGCTCGCAGAGCCTGGGACGAATACAGCAAGGGTTAACAGGCCCTAGTGCGAGGGCCGGGAGTGGTCGTCGGTGAGCAGTTCTTCGAGCACCAGGTGGTCGATTTCGGCCTCCTGGCTCCAAAGCACCATGAGGGCGATGATTTTGATTTTTTCGAGGGGAATGGGCGATTCGTGCGTGGCCTGGGCCCGCTCGATGAGGATTTCGCGCAACACCGCCGGCAGCGCCCCCGAGCTTTCGAGGAAGCTGATGAAGCCTATGGCCTCGGTGCCCAGGGCCTGGTATTCCTGTTCGGTGAAGATGCGCCGACTGTTGCTTTGCGGCGTTTGAGCCAGCGCGATGCATTGCTCGGTAGTTTGGGCCAGGCCGTACAGCCAGCCCAGGGCTTCGTCGATGTCGTCGTGCTCGAACCCCACCGCGGCCAGCTTGTGCGCCAGGACGTCTGCGTCGGGGCAGGCTTGCGGCGTGTAGTAGTTTTCGAATAAGTAAACCAGGATATCGAACATAGGTGACTCAGGTTGCCCATTGGAAATGTTTACACGGGGTAAACGGGTTAACCGGTAAAGTTTGATTCGACTTTACTTGATCTGACTTTACGCCGAATTGCCATTGCGGGCAATTCGGGAATGTGTCACTGGCTCCAGTATAAACGCTTGTCGTATCGTGACTGTCCGGCGGGCGTTACAGCCTGATCTTCAGCTCGGCAAGCACGGTGCGGCCCGGATAGGGGTGGTAGATGAAGGCTTGCTTGTTGAAAATATTGTTGATGCCCAGGCTGGCCTCCACGTGCTGGCTCCAGCGGTAGTTCAGGCGGGCGTCCACGATCAGGAAGGTGCTGGAGCCGCCATAGGTATCGGGGTTGGTGTCGGTATTGGTCAGCGTGTTGTATTGCCGGCCCGAGTAGCGCCCGGCGACCGTCAGCGCGGTGTCCTGGTTGAAGTGCCAGGTGGCCGAGGCGTTCAGCCGCCAGCGCGGCACGCGCGGAAACAGATTGCCCTCGGTTTCCGGGCTGCGCGAGTTCTCCAGAATGGTCGAGTGCGTGTAGCCGGCCCCCAGCGCCAGGTCCAGCCCCCGCACACCGACGTCGTAGCCCTGGAAGTCGAGTTCCACCCCCCGGTTGCGCACTTTGTCGATGTTCTGGATGTTGGTGATATTGGGGTAGACGGTGGTGTCGGTCTGGGAGTACAGGGTGTCCTTGACGTCGTCCTGGAACAGCGCCACGCGCACCTGGCCCACACCCGCGTCCCAGTCCAGCGCCAGTTCCTTGCTGAGCGTGCTTTCGGGCTTCAGATTGGGGTCGTTGTTGATGATGGCGCCGCTTGCCACGCTGCCCTGGAACAGCTCGCTGACCGTGGGAAAGCGGTAGGCCTTGCCCAGCGATGCGCTTAGCGTCAGGGTCTTGCCCAGCTCATAGGCCAGGGAGGCCTTGGGCGAGAGCGCGTTCTGGCTGCGTGGGGCATAGTCCAGCGTGGCGCCGCCGCTGGCGCGCGATCCCTGGTAGGCGCGCCACTGCTCGTAGCGCAGGCCGGTCGTCAGCGTCCAGCGCGGCGCCAGCAGCCAGGCGTCCTGGGCGTAGAGGGCCTGCGTGCTGGTCGTGCCCTGGAATGCCTGGGCAAGGGCGCCGGCGCCGCCGGTCCGCCAGTTGCCGGTGTCAAAGCTGTTGCTGTCCAGCCGGTAGCGGTCGAAGTGATAGCCCAGCACGATGTGGTGCGAGCCGGGGGTATGGCCGGCCGGCGTGTAGCTGGCCTGCGCCTCCAGCGTTTTCCAGCCGCTGCCCTGGTTGCTGGCCAGGGAGCCGGGGCCGTTGTTGGGGCCGGCCAGGTCGGCTGTGCGCTGCGTGTCGTTCATCAGCGCGAAGCTGGACATGTTCAGGCTGTAGTTCCAGCCCTGGGCGTGGCGGGTCTTCAGCGACAGGCCATAGAGCGCGCTTTCGCTGCGGCCGCTGCTGTCGGCCATGGCGCCGGGGTCTATCGTATAGGCCTGGCCGCCGATATCGACCTGGCCGGCGTACACGGGCCGCCCGGCATCGTCGTACAGCAGGGTGTCGTTGCGGCTGTCGTAGCGGCGGTTCCAGTAGCTCATGGAAAAACCGGCCTGCAGCGTCGGCGTGATGTCGTAGGCCAGCTTCAGCTTGAACTGGTCCTGAACCAGCCTGACGCTGCCTTCGGCGCTGGTGCCCACGATGAGGCCGGGCTTGCCGTACTGGTCGATGTAGGGCTGCGCGCCGCGGACGTGCGTGTAGCCGCTGCCGGCTGGCGTCGCCGATGGCTTCAGGGTGGCGAACTGCATGGGCTGGCTGGTGTTTTCCAGGTGATCCGCGCCGATCAGGAAAGACAAACTGCCCACTTTGTCGCCGATGCTGGCTGTCTGCTGCGAGCCTTGCAAGTCCTTGTCGATCCCGTAAAGGTCGAAGTGCTGGGAAAAGAACTGGCTCTTGGCCGAGGCCTCCAGCCTGGTCGGCATGCGGGTGGTGATGGCCACGGTCGCCCCCATCGAATTGCCCGGATACAGGGCCGAGAAAGGGCCGTAAAACGTCTCGACCCGTTCGATGTCGTCGGGGAACACCATGGACCACTTGGGCGCGAAGCTGTAGGTGTTGCCCAGGAAGTTGCTGAGCAGCATGCCGTCCGCATACACCAGGCCGCGTGCGCTTTGCGAGTTGTTGGTGCCGCGCACGGAGATCAGGGAGTTCTGGTCGCCGATGTAGCGCTTGCGTATGCCGAAGTTGGGCAGGTACTTCAGGGCGTCCTCGGTGTTGATCATATTGATCTGCTTCAACTCGTCCGGACCGGTAACGTGCACGGCGACGGGCAGTTGGGGGTCCAGCCCGCTGGCCGGTTGCCCGGCGGTGACGGTGATGGGCGCGAGCATGGCTTCGGGGGCATTGGCGGCGGAGCCTGTGCGTGAAGCTTGGGAGGCTGTATTCGGGGCGGCAGGCGTGGGGCCGGCCGCATCGCTGGTTTGCGCATGGGCGGCTTGCATGCCGCCCAGCAGGCACGGCAGCACGGCCAGGCGCAGGGCGTGCGCGAGCCGGCTCCGGCCCGCGCGCACGATGGCTATAGGGTTCATGATGGTCTTCTGTCAAAGGTTCTGGAAGCGACGCCCGCGGCGCTTTACGGCCAAGGGCCGGCGCGGTGCGGAGGACGGCGAGAAGGGCTCAGGCGGACAGAAGAGGCGGTGCGCGAGGCTGCGCGAAGGGGTATTCGGGGACGGCTGCCGCGACCGTGGCGGCAGGAGGAGTCGCCAAGGGTCGCCAGGCGGCTACGCCGGCCTGCACGCCGGCAACCGCATGCGCCAGCGGCGCATGGGCGGCCAGCAGCCCGCAGTAGGCGCAGGCCTTCAGGCTGTGATCGGTTTGCGGGTGATGGCCGGGGTCGGCGTCGGTGTTTAAATCGAGGCTGAGCTGCGAGGAGGCCTGGCCCGGCAGGCAGATGGAAAGCGATAGTTCCCGACCCTGCTCGTGCTGCACGCTTTGCGAAATCGCCGGCATGAGCACGGCCAGCCAGATGGCCAGCAGTCCCACCCATGCGGTGAATTTGCGGTGCTTGGAAAACGCCATTTGAAGGGCGCGCCGAAAGAGGCGCGTTGAGAATTATTCGCAAGCGTCATTCTACGGGTTTCGATTGGCCGGCACAATGCGAGGCCAGGAGCGTGGGCGGCAGAAACCGTCCGGGCTGCAAAGCCGTCTGCTCCGTTCATATTTCCGCCGCTTCTTGGCCCATAGAACCACTATGGGCCGGCAAATCGTCAAAAATCTGCCCTGTCGCAGCCGGCTTTTCGCCTCGAACGTTTCTGCCGCCCACGCTCCTAGGCGCCGCCTACATCCTGAACAGGCCGAAGCGGGTTTCCTCGATAGGGGCGTTTTGCGCCATGCGCAGCCCCGCCGCCAGCACCGAACGGGTGTCGGCGGGCTCGATGATGCCGTCGTCCCAGAGGCGGGCGGTGGAATACAAGGCGTGTCCCTCGTGTTCGTATTGGTCGCGTATGGGCTGCTTGAAGGCTTCTTCTTCCTCGGCGCTCCAGGGCTGGCCTTTGGCCTGCAGGCCGTCGCGCCGCAGCGTGGCCAGGACGCTGGCGGCCAGCTCGCCACCCATGACCGAAATGCGGGCATTGGGCCACATGAACAGCAGGCGCGGGTTGAAGGCGCGTCCGCACATGCCGTAGTTGCCGGCGCCAAACGAACCGCCGACGATGACCGTGAACTTGGGGACGGCCGCCGTGGACACGGCGGTGACCATCTTGGCTCCGTGGCGCGCTATGCCTTCGTTCTCGACGCGGCGCCCCACCATGAAGCCGGTGATGTTCTGCAGGAATACCAGCGGGATCTTGCGCTGGCAGCATAGTTCGATGAAATGGGCGCCTTTCTGCGCGGCTTCTGAAAACAGGATGCCGTTGTTGCCGACGATGCCGGCGGGCATGCCCTCGATGCGCGCAAAGCCGGTTACCAGCGTGGTGCCGTAGCGGGCCTTGAATTCGTCGAACTCCGAGCCGTCGACCAGGCGCGCGACGATTTCGCGCACATCGTATTGCCGGCGCGCGTCGGCGGGGACGATGCCGTTGATCTCCTGCGGATCGTATCGCGGCTCGGCGAATGCCGCGCCGCGAACCGGCGACGGCGGCAGGTTCAGCCTGGCGACGGCGTTGCGCGCCAGTTGCAGGGCGTGGTCGTCGTCGTCGGCCAGGTGGTCGGCCACGCCCGACAGGCGGGTATGGACGTCGCCGCCGCCAAGGTCCTCGGCCGAGACGATTTCGCCGGTGGCGGCTTTGACCAGGGGCGGCCCGGCCAGGAAGATGGTGCCCTGGTTGCGCACGATGATGGATTCGTCGCACATGGCCGGCACGTAGGCGCCGCCGGCCGTGCACGAGCCCATGACCACGGCGATCTGCGCAATGCCCATCGACGACATGACGGCCTGGTTGTAGAAGATGCGTCCGAAGTGGTCGCGGTCGGGAAATACCTGGTCCTGATGGGGCAGGTGCGCCCCGCCCGAGTCGACCAGGTAGATGCACGGCAGGCGGTTCTGCTGGGCGATTTCCTGGGCGCGCAAATGCTTCTTGACCGTGGCCGGGTAGTAGGTGCCGCCCTTGACGGTGGCGTCGTTGCAGACAATGACGCAGTCGATGCCTGCAACACGGCCTATGCCCGTGATGAGGCCGGCGCCCGGGGTGTCTTCGTGGTAGAGCTGGTGGCCGGCAAGCGGCGAAAGCTCCAGGAAGCGGCTGTCGGGATCCAGCAGCCGCATGACCCGCTCCCGCGGCAGCAGCTTGCCGCGCGCCGTATGTTTTTGCCGCGCCTGTTCGCTGCCGCCCTGGCGCGCATGGGCCAGGTGCTTGCGCAAGTCGTCCAGGGCGTGCTGCATGGACTGCGCATTGTCGCGGAAGGTCCGCGAGGCGGGGTCGATCCGGGATTCGATGGCGGGCATGGCAATTCCAGGACGGACGGCGGGGGCGTGCCGCCCCCCCTTGCCTAGTTACAGCATTTCGAAGGCCATGGCCACGGCTTCGCCGCCGCCGATGCATAGCGTGGCGATGCCGCGCTTGCCGCCGGTTTTGCGCAAGGCGCCCACCAGGGTGGTGATGAGGCGCGCGCCCGAGGCGCCGATGGGATGGCCCAGCGCGGTGGCGCCGCCATGGATGTTGACCTTGGCGGGATCGAGGCTGAGCTCGGTCATGGCGGCCATGGTCACCACGGCGAAGGCTTCGTTGATTTCGTAGAGGTCGACGTCCTTGGCGGCCCAGCCGGTCTTGGCCAGCAGTTTTTGCACGGCGCCGACCGGCGCGGTGGTGAACCATTCCGGTTCCTGCGAGTGCTGGCTGTGGGCGACGACGCGGGCCAGCGGCTTGGCGCCGAGCTTCTTGGCGGTGGATTCGCGCATGAGCACCATGGCGGCCGCGCCGTCGGAAATGGAGGACGAGTTGGCGGCCGTAACCGTGCCGTCCTTTTTGAAGGCGGGTTTGAGCGTGGGGATTTTATCGGGCATGGCCTTGGTGGGGCCTTCGTCGATGTCGATGACCGTATCGCCCTTGCGGCCGGCAACGGTGACGGGCGCGATTTCCCATTTGAAGCTGCCGTCCTCGGTGGCGGCGCGGGCGCGGCGCAGGGACTCCAGCGAGAAGGCGTCTTGCTTTTCGCGCGTGAACGTGTATTTGGATGCGCAGCTTTCCGCGAACACGCCCATGGCCGTGCCGCGCTGGTAGGCGTCTTCCAGGCCGTCCAGCGCCATGTGGTCGTAGACGGTGGAGTGACCGTAGCGGTAGCCCTGGCGGCCTTTCAGCAACAGGTATGGGGCGTTGCTCATGCTTTCCTGGCCGCCGGCGACGACGACTTCGGCGCTGCCGGCCAGCAGCAGGTCGTGGCCGAACATGGCGGCCTTCATGCCCGAGCCGCAGACCTTGTGGATGGTGGTGCAGCCCGCGCTTTTCGGCAGGCCGGCTCCCAATGCCGCCTGGCGGGCCGGGGCCTGACCCTGGCCGGCTTGCAGCACGTTGCCCATGATGACTTCGTCGACGGCGTCGGCTGCGATGCCGGCCCGCTCGACGGCCGCCTTGATGGCGACGGAACCCAGTTCGTGGGCTGCCAGGCCGGAGAGACTGCCCATCATGCCGCCCATGGGCGTGCGGGCGACGGAAACTAGGACAATAGGATCAGACATGTGTAACTCCTTGCGAATCAACAATCCAGTGTTTTGTTTGTTTGGTTCGTGCATTTGAATTCGGCGAATCAACCAAACAGCGCACTAACCATTTGCTATGTGGGTGTGGGTGGAACTACTTTAGCATTGTGCAGCCTTCGGCTGTCATCATAAGGGAAAATGTCTTCGATCCGGCCCAGGTTGGCCCGGCTGCGGCAGGCCTGCCACCATTCGGGCTGCAGCAGGTCGGCGTGGTATTGCGTGAAGCTGCGGGCGATGCGGGCATTGCCGAGCAGGAAGGTGGCGAACTCCTCGGGGAAGACGTCGTTGGGGCCCACGGAATACCAGGGCTCGGCCGCCAGCTCGGCCTCTTCGTACGGGGCGGGGGGAATGCGCCGGAAATTCATTTCGGTCATGCGCTGGATTTCGTCGTAGTCGTAGAACACGACGCGCCCCAGGCGGGTGACACCGAAGTTCTTGAACAGCATGTCGCCGGGGAAGATGTTGGCGGCGGCAAGCTCCCGGATGGCGTCGCCGTATTGCCGCACGGCCGCCTCGGCCGCGGCGTCGGAGGCGCGGGCCAGATACAGGTTGAGGGGCGTCATGCGCCGCTCGATGTACACATGGCGCAGGACGATGACGTCGCCGGCCTCTTCCAGCAGTTCCGGAACCTCGCGGCGCAGCTCGTCCAGCAGCGCATCGGAAAAACGCGCGCGCGGCAGCGCCACCTGCGAGTATTCCCAGGTGTCGGCCATGCGGCCCACCCGGTCGTGTTTCTTGACCATCTGGTATTTGCGCCGCACGGTGGCGTGGTCCATGCCCGGCTTGGCGATGCGGTCGCGGATCAGCTTGAACACATAGGGGTAGGACGGCAGGGTGAACACCGTCATGACCATGCCCTTGATGCCGGGCGCGACGTCGAACTTGTCGTGCGAGTGCGCAAGATGGCGCAGGAAGTCCCGGTAGAACAGGGTCTTGCCCTGTTTTTGCAAGCCGATGATGGTGTAGATCTCGGCCTTGGGCTTGCGCGGCAGCAGCGTGTTCAGGAAGTCCACGTAGGCCGAGGGCGCTTCCATGTCCACCAGGAAATAGGCGCGGGTGAAGCTGAACAGCGTGCTCAGGTCGTCGCTGGAATGCAGCAGCGCATCGATGGCGATATGGCCGGCGGGCGTGTGCAGCAGGGCGACGGCGAAGGGAAAGACGGCGGCCTGGTTGATGAGGCGGCCTACTATGTATGCGCCCTTGTTGCGGAAGAACAGGGAATTCAGGACGTGGATCTGGCAGTCGGGGGCCAGGCGCTGGCCGCTGTCGCGGGGAATGCGACGGCGCAGCTCGTGCACGGCCATGCGGGCGACGCGGCGCGCATCGGCGGGCAGGTCGGAGAAAGGCGCGGCCAGGCCGAAATCGGCCACCATGTTGAGCAGGGATTTTTCCAGGCCTTCGGTGCCTGGGTAATACACGCGATAGGCCGGCAGCTTGCTGTCGATGTATTCGGTGGCGACCGCCGGCCGCACGAACAGGAAGTCGTTGTGGAAGTAGTCGCGGTGCAGGATGCGGCACGAGACCGAATTGAAAAAGGTTTCGGCGCATTCCGGCTGCTTGTGGCCGGCCAGCAGCCCGATGTATTCGGTTTTGGTTTCCTGCCAGAAGGCTTGCTGCTCGGGGCTGAGCTCGCGCCCGGCGGCGGCGTTGCCTGGCCGCGCCCGGCTGTCCTTCAGGGCCGAGCCGAGCGTGGTGGTGCATTCGTGCACGCGTGTATCGTAGTATTCGATGCGCTCGCGCGAGAGCTGCTGGATGGCGAGCCAGTTGCCCGATTCGAACAAGGCCTTGGCGCGTTGCGCGCCGTAGCGGAACAGAGCGTAGTGGCGATCGAAGCCGTTCAGGATGATGCGCGCTACCGCCTGGGGCGATAAGGCATTGCGCGATATGGGCTCGATGCGTTGGTGATCGCCGGAGTAGCTCATGTGTGTTCTGCCGCGGCGCAGCCGCTTTGGGGTTTCGCCCCATTGTAAGGCTTTTGCGGCTCAGGGCGCCGGGCCGAACAGTTCGCGCCCGATGAGCATGCGGCGGATTTCGCTGGTGCCGGCACCGATTTCGTACAGCTTGGCATCACGCCAGAGGCGCGCGGCGGGGTAGTCGTTGATATAGCCGTTGCCGCCCAGTATCTGGATGCCTTCGCCTGCCAGGCGGGTGGCGTTTTCGGCGCAGAACAGAATGGCAGCGGCGCAATCCTTGCGCAGCCCGCGCCGCTGCTCTTTGTCGCCCGCCTGGTCCAGCGCCCGTCCCACCGCATAGCCGAAGGCCCGGCTGGCCTGCAGGGTGGTGTAGATATCGGCCATTTTGGCCTGGATGAGCTGGAACTGGCCTATGGGCTGGCCGAATTGCCGCCGTTCGCGCACATAGGGCAGAGTCAGGTCCAGAACCGCCTGCATGATGCCCAGCGGCCCCGCCGCCAGCACGGCGCGTTCGGAGTCCAGGCCGCTCATGAGCACGCCCATGCCCTGATCCAGGCCGCCCAGGATGTTTTGTTCGGGCACCTCGCAGTCCTGGAAAACCAGCTCGCCGGTATGGCTGCCGCGCATGCCCAGCTTGTCCAGCTTCTGGGCGACGCTGAAACCTTTGCAGCCTTTTTCGACAATGAAGGCGGTGATGCCGTGCTGGTGTTTTTCGGGATTGGTCTTGGCGTATACCACCAGGGTGTCGGCGTCGGGCCCGTTGGTGATCCACATCTTGGTGCCGTTCAGCACGTAGCGGTCACCCGTTTTGCTGGCCCGCAGCGCCATGCCGGCGACGTCGGAACCCGCATTGGGCTCGCTCATGGCCAGCGCGCCGACGTGCTGGCCGCTGATGAGCGCGGGCAGGTACCTGCGCTTTTGCTCGGGGGTGCCGTGGCGGTTGATCTGGTTGACGCACAGGTTGGAGTGCGCGCCGTAGGACAAGGCCACCGCCGCGCTGGCGCGCGATATTTCCTCCATGGCGATCATGTGGGCCAGGAAGCCCATGCGCTGGCCGCCGTACTCTTCGTCGGCGGTAATGCCCAGCAGGCCCAGTTGGCCAAGCTTGGGCCAGAGATCCATGGGGAATTGGTCGGTTTTGTCGATCTGGGCGGCGCGCGGCGAGATTTCGGCCAGAGCGAAGCGGCGGACGGCATCGCGCAGCATGTCGAGATCCTGGCCAAGGTCCAGGTTCAGGCCCGGAATAGTCATGTCCGTCTTCCTTCCAGTGTGCGGGGCACCATGGGGTGGCCGCGGCGCTAGGCTCAGCGCCCTTTTTGCAGGAGGGGTGCTTCGCCTGACACCTATGCACTTATATTACGTTAGCGGCGGCGGTAACGTAAACTACCCGAAACCGTTGAAAAGCCTGGAGATGCTGGATGAACCCTAACGAACAGAAACTGACCTACCCCTGGGGCGAGGCCGTTCCCGAACCCGGCCGCGCGCTGACCGTGGGCGACGGCGTGCGCTGGATCCGCCTGCCGCTGCCGTTCGCGCTGGATCATATCAACGTATGGCTGCTGCGCGACGAAATCGACGGCCGGCAGGGCTGGACGGTGGTCGATACCGGGGTCGCGCGCGACAACGTCAAGGCGCTGTGGGAACAAGTGTTCGAAACCGCACTGGACGGCCTGCCCGTGCTGCGCGTTCTGGTCACGCACATGCATCCCGACCATGTGGGGCTGGCGCAATGGCTTTGCGAGCGCTGGAACGCGCCGTTGTGGATCACCATGACCGAGTTCATGACGGCGCGCCTGTGGTCGCGCGCGCCTTTGCAGAATCAGGTCGAGGGCGGCGCCGGCGGCGATATGGCCCTGGCGCATTTTGTTCGCCACGGCCTGTCCGACCCGCAGGCCATTCAGGAAATCGGCAAGCGCGGTTCGTACTACCCCAGCCTGGTGCCCGATGCGCCGGCCAGTTTCCGGCGCATCATGGATGGCGACGAGATCGCCATCGGCGGCCGCGTGTGGCGGGTCATCGTGGGCTACGGCCATTCGCCCGAGCATGCCGCGCTGTATTGCGACACGCTGCAAATGCTGATTTCCGGCGACATGGTGCTGCCGCGCATTTCGACCAACGTCAGCGTGTTCAGCTTCGAGCCCGAGGCCAATCCGCTGCCCTTGTACCTGAAGTCCCTGAAGCGGTTCGACGGCTTGCCCGAGGACACTGTGGTGCTGCCGTCGCACGGCCGCCCTTTCAAGGGACTGCACGAGCGCATCGCCCAGCAGCACGCCCATCATGCCGAGCGCCTCGACGAAGTCATGGCGGCCTGTCGCACGCCCCGCAGCGCCAACGACATCGTGCCCATCATGTTCCACCGCAAGCTGGACACGCATCAAATCACCTTCGCCATCGGCGAGGCGCTGGCGCATCTGCACGCCCTGTATTACCAGGGCAAGCTTAAGCGCGAGCTCGGCGGCGACGGCGTCTTCCGCTTCAGCCTGGCGGGCTAGGCCCTAGGGCAGCTCGGCCTGTCGACGGTGTGCCGGCCGCCCAGGCTTCTAGCGGCTGGCGAAGGCCAGCTTGGCGGCCAGGCCCAGGAACACGGTTCCGGCAAAATAATTGAGCAGGCGCTGCGCCTTGGCCGAGCGTTGTATCAGCTCGCCGAAGACGCCGGAAAAAAAAGCGATGCAGCCGAACACCAGTAAGGTCGCGGCAATGAACAGCAGGCCCAGGCTCAGCGTCTGCAGCGCCACCGAGCCGCGCGCCGCCGAGGTGAACTGCGGCAGGAAGGCCAGGAAGAACAGCGACACCTTGGGGTTGGTGAGATTCATGACGATGCCGCGCCGGTAGAGCGTGGCATTGCTTTGGCGCGGCGGCCTGGAGGCCGCGTGGGTATCCGGCCTGGCCCGGAAGGCGCCCCAGGCCAGGTATATGAGGTAGACTGCCCCGGCCAGCTTGAGCACGATGAAGGCGGTTTCGGAAGCGGCGAACAGCGCGGCCAGCCCGACGGCCACGGCCACAGTATGGCCGACCAGGCCCGTGCACAGGCCCAGCACGACCAGCATGCCCGAGCGGCGTCCCCACATGGCCGACTGCATCAGCACGAAGACATTGTCCGGCCCCGGGGCCAGGGCCAGCAGGATGGCGATGCCGAAGAAAGACAGGGCGATTTCAGGGGTGAGCATGGCGAATAAGTACGTTGTGCGAGGCTGGCGCGCGGCGTTGCGCCGGATTGGACGGGCAAAATGTGGTAGTTTTGGACATGGCCCGAGCCCGCTGCCAAGCGCAGCCGCGCTCAGGGTATTTTTGCGAACCATCCAAACCAACCTCGGAAGTCATGGCTCATACCGGTACCACGCGTCTAGAAACCCAGCTGCTGCATTCGGGCATTGCCGAGTTTAATCCCAAAACCCAGTCGGCGCCGGTGGCGCTGCCTTCCATGCGGACCAGCACGGTCCGCTTCGCCAGCCTGGAGGCGCTGGACCATGCCCTGGCCGACAAGGCGGACGGCGAGCGCATCGCCACCTACGGCCGCTCCGGCATGGACACGCATGCCGCGCTGGAAGAGGTGTTTTGCGAACTGGAGGGGACGCAGCGCGCTTTCCTGGCGCCGTCGGGCCTTTCGGCGGTCACCCTGGTCTTCATGGCTCTGCTCAACGCCGGCGACCACGTCATCGTGGCCGACTGCGTATACGGCCCGGTGCGCCATCTGGACAAGACCGTGCTGCGGCGCATGGGCATCGAGGTCTCGTACTGCCGCGCCGAGCCCGGGGCGCTCGAGTCGCAGGTCAGGCCCAATACGCGCATGCTGTATGTCGAGTCGCCGGGCTCCCTGCTCATGGAAATGCTTGACCTTCCCGCGCTGGCCGAGTTCGCGCGGCGGCACAAACTGGTGCTTGCTGCCGACAACACCTGGGGCGCGGGCTATGTCTACCGTCCGTTGGACCTGGGGGTCGATGTTTCGGCGGTGGCGGGCACGAAGTACATAGGCGGGCATTCCGACCTGATGCTGGGCGCGGTCATGGCCAACGACCCCGAGCTCGTGCGGCGTCTCAACGAAACCCACTATGCCATGGGGTATTCGATAAGCGCCGACGATGCCTGGCTGGCCTTGCGCGGCGTGCGCACCTTGCCCATCCGCATGCGCCAGCACGCCGAAAACGCCTTGCGGGTCTGCGAATTCCTGGCGTCACGCCCCGAAACCGCGCGCATCTACCATCCGGCCTGGCCGCAGGATCCAGGCCATGCTTTGTGGCAACGCGACTGCCATGGCTCGAACGGCATGCTGTCGGTCGAGCTGGCGCTCGACCACGCGCAGGCGCGGCGATTCGTGAATGCGCTGACGCTATACGGGATCGGTTATTCGTGGGGCGGCTTTGAAAGCCTGGTGCAGTTGGTCGAACATGCGCCGCTGACCCAGCACAGCTACTGGGGCGGCGGCGACAACGCGGTCGTGCGCCTGCATATCGGCCTGGAGGCCGTCGAGGACCTGGTCGCCGACCTGGCCCAGGCCCTGGACAAAGCGCGGGCTTGATGCCCTGAGCGTGGTTCTGCGGCCGGGAACCCGCGCCGGCAAGGCGCGGCGGGTCGTAACGCTACTCGCGCCGGGGCGTTCGGGCGGTTCGCCGAACACCCCCTTCGACATGATTACTTCTTGTCTTTGAGCAGACCGTCGAGCAGCTTTTGCGCCACGTCGATGGTGCCCTGGTAGCTGTTCGTCATGGAAGGCGAAACCACATATTGCCCGCCCACCGAGATGCTGGGCGTGCCCTCGATCTGGTAGGACTGGGTGAGTTCGTTGGCGCGCTTGATCTTGGCGTTGATGCCGAAAGAATTGAAGACCGCTTCGAACTTGGCGCGGTCGATGCCTTTGCTGACGGCCCAGTCGGCGATGGCCTTGGCTTCGAAGATGCGCTTGTGCTCGGTGTGGATGGCCTTGAAGACTTCGTCGTTGAGGTCCATGCGGTCCAGGGCCTGCAGCGAGTAATACAGCTTTTGCAGATCGGTCATGCTGGCGTTGAAGGCTACGGGAACCTGGCGCAGGACGACGTTGGAGGGCAGGGTCTTGGCCCATTTTTCGACCATGGGCTGCATGGCGGCGCAGTGCGGGCAGCTGTAGGCGAAAAACTCCAGGATCTCGATTTTGTCCGGCGTGTCGGAAGGCTGGGCCGGGTTCAGCGTGACGTACTGCTGGCCGGCGGCCTGGGCCTGGCCAAGAGGCGCGAACAGAGAGGCGGCGCCAAGGGCGGCGATGGCGAAAGTGCGAAGAAACAGGTTTTTAAACGACATGGCTATGCATCCTGAGCTTGATGTGCTGTTTGGTGGATTCGAAGACTTGAACTTTTCGGCGCCTGACCGAATGGGTTATGACCGGATGGAAGCCGGCAAGTTCAAACGATATTGCGAATGAGTCATGGGCGCACCACCGACGAGTCGATCTTGGCCTCGCTGAGGCGGGCGCGCGAACGGTTCATTTCGTCGATGCCCTTGAAGGGGCCGACGCGCACGCGGTTGATGGTAGCGCCGTTGACCTGGGCCTTTTGCACTTGCACCGGCAGGCCCAGCATCAGGATCTGCGCCTTGACGGCATCGGCGTCGTTGGCCGACCGGTAGGCGCCGGCCTGCAGGTAGTAGGTGGTCTGGGTCGAGGCCGGCTTGGCTGGCTTGGCGGGTTCGGCCTTGGCCGCGGGGTGCGCCGCCGGCGCGGCCGGTTTCGGGGTTTCGGAGGTCTTTGGAGCCGGGGAGGCCGGCGCAGATTTGGAAGGGGGCGCGGCCTGAGCCTCTTTGGCCGGCGCTTCTTTTTTATCGGCGCCGGGCTCGGGCGCGCCCAAGGTGACCAGCAGCGCGCCGATCTCGTCGTTCATGGAGGGCGCGGGCGCTTCGCCGGGCGAAAGGGGGCGCGGCGCATTGGCCAGCGGGCTGTCCGAAGGCGCCGAGTCGTCTTTGCTGTAAAGCGCGCCGTTGGGGTCGACATTGCTGGGTATCTGGGTTTGCGGCTTCTCGCGCGTGACCTTGTCGACGAAAGGCATGGGCGCCTTGGTGACGTAGTAGGCCAGCCCCGCGGCAATGGCCAGCCCGATGATCAGGCCGGCCAGCATGCCGAACAGCGTGCTGCCCCCGGATTTCGAACTTGAGGATTTGCGACTGTTTCGTGCCATAGTAAAAGCTAATCTCCGTTTGGGAGCTTACATCCTTTCGGGTGCCGATACGCCCAGCAGGGCCAGGCCGTTGGCCAGAACCTGGCGGGTTGCCTGGGCCAGGCGCAGGCGGGCCAGCTTCAGGCCGGCGTCGTCGACCAGCACCCGTTCGGCGTTGTACCAGGCGTGGAAATCGGCGGCGCAGTCGCGCAGCCAGAAGGCAATATGGTGAGGCGCCAGTTCCTGGGCCGCCAGCGTCACCATGCCGGGGTATTCGGCCAGGCGCTGCATGAGGGCGAACTCGGTGGGCGCCGCCAGTACGCTGACGTCGGCCTGGGGCAACTGGCCGACCAGCTCGGCTGACTGGCCCAGCATGGAGCAGATGCGTGCATGGGCGTACTGGATGTAGTACACCGGGTTTTCTTCGCTCTTGGACAGGGCCAGGTCGATGTCGAAGACGAATTCGGAATCGGCCCGGCGCTGGATGAGGAAGTAGCGCACGGCATCCTGGCCGACCCAGTCGATCAGGTCGCGCATGGTGACGTAGCTGCCGGCGCGCTTGGAGATCTTGACTTCGGCGCCATTGCGCATGACGCGCACCATCTTGTGCAGGATGTAGGCCGGGAAATCCTTGGGGATGCCCAGGTTCAGGCCTTGCAGGCCGGCGCGCACCCGTGCGATGGTGCCGTGATGGTCGCTGCCCTGGATGTTGATGGCGCGATGAAAGCCGCGTTCCCACTTGGCTACGTGGTAGGCCACGTCGGGCACGAAGTAGGTGTAGCCGCCTTCCTTTTTGCGCATGACGCGGTCTTTGTCGTCGCCAGTGCCCAGCTCGGTGGTGCGCAGCCACAAAGCGCCTTCGCTTTCGTAGGTGTGGCCGCCGGCGATGAGGGTCTGTACGGTTTTTTCGACCCGGCCGCTGGTGTACAGCGAGCTTTCCAGGTAGAAATTGTCGAACTTGAGGTTGAAGGCCTGAAGATCCAGGTCTTGTTCGCGGCGCAGGTAGGCGACGGCGAACTGGCGGACGTCGTCCAGGTCATCGAGGTTCTTGCTGGCGGTCACCGAATTGCCGTCGGCGGCCTGCACGGTTTTGCCGGCCAGAAAGTCGGCGGCGATTTCGGCAATGTAGTCGCCCTTGTAGCCGTCGGCCGGGAAATCGGGCGAATCGGGCGCGATACCCCTTGCGCGCGCCTGCACGCTGACGGCCAGGTTGTCGATTTGATTGCCGGCGTCGTTATAGTAGAACTCGCGCGTGACGTCGTAGCCTTGCGCCGTGAACAGGCGGCACAGCGAATCGCCCAGGGCGGCCTGGCGGGAGTGGCCGACGTGCAAGGGCCCCGTGGGGTTGGCCGAGACGAATTCGACCAGCACTTTCTCGTGGTTGGGCGGCAGGGTGCCGTAGCGGTCGCCCTCTTGTTGTATGGCATGCAGCACCGCCTGGCGCGCGGCGGCGGTCAGGCGGAAATTGATGAAGCCGGGCCCCGCGATTTCGGCGGAAGCGACGAGTTGGGCGGCTTCGGGGTGGGCCATGATGGCGTCGACGATTTGCTGCGCCAGTTCGCGCGGGTTGCGCTTGGCCGGTTTGGCCAGCTGCATGGCCACATTGGTGGCGATGTCGCCGTGCGCGGCGACCTTGGGCCGTTCGAGCAGGATATTGGGCGTGGCCTGGGGGGCGGCTTGCGCTACCGCGGCGCTGATGATCGAGATGAGTTTTTGTTGTTGCCCAGAAAGCATAAGACAGTCGGATAAGGTAAGGAGCGCGGCGTGTGCAAACCGGGTGCGAAAACGCCCGGCCGTGGGCCTGTGCCGCCCTGGTGCTGCGGCCGCAAAGAGTTAAATGATAGCGTGATTTCTTTTGCGGCGCGCTTTTCGCCTTCCGGGCCGGTTTTGTTACCAAAGCATACATGGGTGCCGCCCTAAGCCGGCAGATCGCGCCACCCCAACTCGTTTTGCAGCCACAGCGCGTAGCCGGACATGTCGACGATGCCGACTTCGTTGGAGGTGCTGACTTGCCAGCCTTCGTAGCGGTCGATCAGGGGCTCGGTGGCCAGGCGCTGGCTTTGGCCCAGGCGCGGGTGTTCGGCCTGGCTGCCGTGCAGCAAGGTGCCGTCGGCGGCGTCGACGCGGCGGTCGCCGCCTTGCGGCCGCGTGCCGGTGGTGCGCTGGTCGTGGACCACCGGGTGGGTGATCTCGCTTTGCTCGGCGGGGCCGGCGTCGAACCGCAAGGCCATGGAGCGGGCCTGCCACAGCATCCAGTTCAGGGCGACGTCGGACAGATCGCCTTGCAGGCCGCCGGATGTGGCGTCTTCCGTATGGGCCGCGCCGCCGCCAATATCGGCATGGGCGCCGATGAACGGGGCTTCGATGGTGTTCAGGCCTTCGCCGCCCTGTACGGAGCTCAATGGGAAATAGCGGCGGTGCTCTTGCAGCGCCACGGCATGGGCCACCCAGCCCCACGAGGAAGCGATGCTCAGGTCGTAGTCGGCATTGCGGATGCCGCCCAGTCCGAATTGGGCCACCGTGTCGAACAGCCCCATGAAGCGCAGGTCGACGCAGGCCGTGACCAGGCCAAGGCGTTCGTCCTGGTACGAGAAAAGCCCGTCGGCGACGTGGTTGTCGACCAGGTTGCCGAAGTGGCGGGCCAGGGCGGCCCCGCGGGAAAAGCCGATGATGTCTATGGGTATGGTCTGGGCCGGGTCGAAGGGCTCGCCGTCCAGCGCGGCAAGCAGATTGCTCCATTGGGCATCCAGGATGCGCGAGGCGCTGTAGGCCGTAATGCTGTCCCAGTCGGGGTACGAAGCGGCGGCATTGCCCGGCCCGGCGTGATAGAACACCTGGCCGTCCAGATAGCGCTGGCTCATTTTCCAGATATTGGTCTGCGATTGCGGAGTGTTGCGGGTGCCGTCGAAGGCGAACAGCAGCAGGCCCAGCGGATCGACGTAGCGGCGCGGCTGCTGGTTGGCGTAGCCGCGGGCCTGGCTGCCGGGCGCGGGCCCCAGGGGGTCGGGCTCCAGGTAGTGCCCCGAAGCCGGCAGGTAGGTGCGCAGCAGATTGTCGTGCCAGCCGGTTTCGGCATCGAAGACCTGCCCGGGCAGCCGCAGATCCAGGGTCATGTCGCCGGCCAGGCGCTGGGCCTCGCCGGTGGGGCTGTAGCGGGCGAACCAGCGCACTGCCTGGTCCTGGCCGGTAAGCAGGCGGGGCGCGCCGAGCAGGTCGGCGTGGATGGCGTACAGCGTGCCTTGCGGCGCTTGCCGGGTGTACACCACCAGCCCCACCGGCACATGGTGGGCGTAGATGTAGCGGCGGGTAATGCCGGCGGCCGCCTCGGCATTGGCCGGCCGGCGCGCTTCGGCCACGAGCCTGCCTTCGGCGTAGAAATAGTCGATCAGTTCGGCGGGCGTACGCTTGTGGACGCGGTGGCCGAAGGCGTTGTGGGCATAGCTGGCCAGGACCGTGCCGTTCTGTTCGACGGCGCTCAGCCGGCGGTTCGGGCCGTAATGCGTGACGTGGCCGTCCAGCACGGCTGGCAGACCGCTGCGGTCGTATTCCGCTTTGGGCCGGTAGCTTGTCCCATCGGTGCGCCGGGCGGCCAGCGAGCCGTCGTCGTTCCAGGCATACCAGTGTGTCGTTCCGGATGCGCCGGCCTGGCCGCCGCTAGGTTCCGGGTCGGGTACAGGCGGAGGCGCGCCGCCAGGACGAAGGCGACGGTGTGCGCCTTGCGCGCCGGCCAGGCGGGAAGCGGCGTCGTAGGCGTAGCTCCAGGTCTCGGCGTAGCCGGCGGCCGGCGTGTAATGGGTTTCGAGGCTGACGCGATGGTTCTGGTCGTAGTCCTGGCGCTGCAGCCATAAAAGCCCGCCTTGTTCGTTGCGCAGGACGAGTTGGCGAGCCTGGCCCTGGTGCAGGGTGGCGTGCAGCCGCAGGCCGTTGCCGTACTGGTAGCCGGGCTGCGACGGATGGCTTTGAACGACGGTATGGCGCCTGCCTTGCGTGTCGTGCCACGTTATGCCCAGCAAGCGTTGCTGCGGGCCCCACAGATAGCTGAGCCGGCCGCCTTCGGGCAGATGATGCCGGATCAGG
This sequence comes from Eoetvoesiella sp., assembly GCF_035555955.1. Classification (NCBI taxonomy): domain Bacteria; kingdom Pseudomonadati; phylum Pseudomonadota; class Betaproteobacteria; order Burkholderiales; family Alcaligenaceae; genus Eoetvoesiella; species Eoetvoesiella sp. The sequence goes on from NZ_DATMGA010000011.1 coordinate 82,966, forward strand.
CGGTTTTGCGCATCGTATTCGAAACGCTCGTGGTGGGGCGTGGCGAGGGTGGGCCGTTGCACGGTGCGCGACACGAGGCGTTGCCGGCTGTCGTAGCGGCGGGTTTCGGTTTCGTGGGGATGGCCGATGCGCAATACGCCGGCCTCCGGCCGGGACAGGGTGGTTTTTTGCCGTTGGGTCGCCTCAGGGCAAAAAGGCTCTCCTAAGGGGGTAGCAAGCTGCGTAGCGGCGCAGCGTGGGGGCATGTTTTGGGTGCTGGGTGTGTTGGCGGCCACGACCGAGGCGAGGCTGCCCGCTGCGTCGTAGCTGTAATCCCAATGGCCGCCGTTGCCGAAAAGCCGGCGCAGCGGTCGGCGCTGCGCATCGTAGATGGTGCGTTCGGTCCCCGTCGGCATCGAGCGCCACGAAGTGCGCAGGCCCACCTGGTTGTAGTCCAGGGCCAGCCCCGGCCAGCCCGGTGCCACGGGGGCCAGTTGGCGGATCCGGCCCGACGCGTGCCGGCGTATCGCCATGCCGTTGATGTGGATGAGCCTGCCGTGGATGTCGTAGCGGCCTACGCTGCCCGGCGCGGCGCAACCCGGACAGCCGGCCCCGCCGGCCTCGAGCAGGACATGCCGCCCGCCCTGCAAGGATGTGCGAAAGCGCGTTTCGCGATTGTGCGCATCGCGTACGATGGTCAGCCCGCTGCGTTCGCCGTCCGGCGTGCGGACGTAGTCGATGTGGATCTCGTTGGCGCCGGAATCGGGCGCGCCCTGGATGGACAGCACGGCCCGGCCTTGCGGGTCGTAAGCCCAGGTATTGAGCCGCAGCGCCGGCTTGCCTTCGGCGGGCGCGATTTCGATTCCGGTCAGGTGAAAAGGGTTGCCGCCCTGGCGCTGCGCCTCGTACAAGTAGCGGCGCTGCATGGTGTCGGGACGGGTCACGGCGCGCAGCCGCAGCGGGCCCGGCGATGCAGGGTCGGCGGATTCGTAATGGTAGCGGAATGTGCCGGCCGGCGTGGCGATGCGATCCAGATAGGCGCGCTGCTGGTGAATGCTGTAGTGGAACGCCAGCGTATGGTCGTTGTCGTCGACGATGGCGCGTATGGCGCCAAGCAGAGGCCCCGGTTCGTCGTGGCGGTGCAGCGTTACGGCCGATGCCGAAGGCGGCCCCATGGCAAGCCGCGCCAGCCGGCCGTGGCGGTCGAACACAAGCTGGCGCCCATCGGGCCAGGTCCACAACCATTGCGCGGCATTGCGCTGGACCGTGCCGTGCCGGTTGGAACGCTGGTTCTTGCCTGCGCCCGAAAAGACGATGCGGCTGCCGTCGGCCTGCACGATTTGCCAGCGATCGGCGAACACGTGCAGCCGCGTGTCGTAGGCCAGCGCCCAACCCTGGCCCAGCACCGACGGCCGGCGGTCGAGCGCGTTGTAGTGGCGCGAGATTTCCAGCAAAGGAGAGTGCAGGAACGGCAGTAGATCGCGCTCGTGCTGGTACTTGTTGCCGGTGACGATGTGAATGGGATTGCCGGCCCCAAGGTTGAGCCCGGGTTCGAGGTCGGCCTGCGTGGCAATGCCGCCCGAGGCGCAAGGCGAGCCCAGCGAGGAAGGCCGGCAGACGGGCTCGGCGCGCGCCGCTGCGGCGCATGCCGCGCCGATCAGCAGCATGGCGGCCATGCCGCCGCGCAAGAGTGCAAAGGCTTTGTTCATGCCGTTTTCTACATGAAAAGTAAAGCCCTATAGTGCCGCTTGGCAGACGCCGAATGTTAGGGTAGTGTATGTATTCGTCTATTGAGGGAAACCGAATATGCTGATCGTCTTTCACTCCAAACCCGCCGCGGAAGTGCTCATGTTTTCCCAGCATGCACTGCCGATTCTCAAGGCTGCCGGCAAGCCTTACACCGATACCTTGCCTGAACGAGGAGTCATTACTTACGCCGACCTGACGGCGGCGATTGCCGGAATCGAAAAGGCCATGGCCATCGACACGTCCGCAGAATTCAAAGAAAGCGACGACGAGAACGATGCGCGCGAACATCCTATTTCGCGGCCTGTCACCTTTCGCCAGCGGGCCTTTCCGCTATTGGCCATGCTGCGCATCTCGCTCGAGCATGGCGCCGACGTCACCTGGGAGCCGGCCCCTGTCTGGTAGCTGAACGGGGGCGCCAGCCCCCGCTGCCTTATCTGCCGGTGCTGCCGGTCACGCCCTGGACGAACCAGTCCATCTTGCCCAGGTCGGCTTCGGGGTAGGCGCTGCCGGCCGCAACGCGCACGGTGCCGGCCTGGTCCTTGATCGGGCCGGCGAACACGTTGAATTTGCCCGACGCAATGTCCTGTTCCTTGGCCTTGACTGCGCTTATGACGTCCGCCGGCACATGGGGGCCGAAGGGCGCCATCTTTACCACGCCTTCCTTGATGCCGCCGAAATACAGCTCGCCCTGCTGGGTGCCGGCAATCACTTTTTTGGCAACCTGGGTGAAGTAGTTTCCCCAGTTGTGCGTGATGCCGGTCACGTACTTCACCGGCGCGTATTTCGACATGTCCGAATGGAAGGAGATCGACCAGACGCCTTTTTCCTCGGCGGCCTGGACGACGCTGGGCGTGTCGGTGAAGTGGGTCATGAAATCGGCGCCCAGGTTCATCAGGGTAAGGGCTGCCTCGCGTTCCTTGCCTGGATCGTACCAGGAGTTCACGAAAATGACCTGCACCCGGGCCTTGGGGTTGACGCTTTGGGCGCCAAGCTGGAAGGCATTGACGGCCCACATGACGTCCGGCACCGGATGCGGGGCCACGTAGCCGATGATGTTGGACTTGGTCATCTTGCCCGCGGCAATGCCGGCCAGGTAGCTGCCTTCCTGCCATTTGGCGTTGTAGCCGCCGAAATTTTTCATGGTCCGATAGCCGCTGGCTATCGTGTAGTACGTGCCGGGATTCTGGCGCGCGACTTTCATCACGGGGTTCATGTAGCCGAACGAGGCCGCGAAAATCAGCTTGCAGCCGTCGTGGGTCAATTCACGCGCGACGCGCTCGGCGTCGGGGCCTTCGTTGGTGTCGGGCACGACGCGCACGCTGACCTGCCGGCCCATGTTTTTTTCCAGCGCCTGCCGCCCGAGGTCCTGTTGATAGGCGAATCCGCAGTCTCCGACGGGGCCCAGGTAGATGAATCCCACCTTCAGCGGATCGCCGGCGGCGAGCGCCCGCGCCAAGGGGAGGGCCGTCATGTTCGCGGCAAGCATGGCTTTCAATACGGTACGGCGTTCCATTTTGTCTCCTGGGTGTGAGGGCTTGTTGAGTATCGACAGGCCCTAGATAGCAGCGGCCCGCTGAGCGGGGGCGGCCGATGTCGGGAAGATTCCGGCCATGAGCGTGAAGCCTTCGAGGCGCTTGACTCGGTCGGTCCAGCGTCGTACGGCCGGGTAGTCGATGAGGGAGATATCCGCCTCGTCGGACAGCATGACGTAGGGGAAGCAGGCGATGTCGGCAATGGTGGCGTGATCGGCCGAGCACAGCCATTGCCGGCCCTGGCTTTCCTCGAACCACAAGTGCTCGTCCAAGACGCGCAGCAGTTCGTGGGCGCGCTGGCGGCATTTGCCGGCGTCGAAATCGTAGTTGAACAGATCGTGCAGGCGCGCCGACGAAATCGAGTTGGTCAGGCCTTCGGCGAAGGCCAGCCACATGGTGATCCTGCCCATGGTTTCGGGCTCCGCGGGGTACCAGCGCCGGTTCGGGTCGTAGCGGCTGGCCAGGTATACGAGTATCGCCTGGGCGTCGCGCAGGGTCAGGTCTGCGTCCTGCAGGGCCGGCAACTGGCCCAGCGGGTTGATCTGCAGGAAGGCTTCCGATTTGTGCTGGCGCCCGGGGAAGAATTCGATGTTCTCGGTTTCGTAGGGCAGGCCCAGTATCGACAGCATGAGCCGCACTTTGTAGCAGTTGCCCGAAAGTTCGAAGTCAAAAAGCTTAATCATGGTGCGCGTCTCACAGGTCGAGGATCAGCGTGCCGGAACGCGCACGCGATACACAGGGCATGATGCACTTGCCGGAGGCTTTCTCGGAAGCGGAAAGATAGAGGTCGTGATGCTCGATATCGCCCGCGATCACATTGGTGAAGCAGGTGCCGCATACGCCTTGCTCGCACGAGGCTTCCAGCTCGATGCCGTGTTCGTGCAGGGCATGCAGCAGTGTTTGGCCGTTGGCGACCTCGAACTCGCGCCCCGAGCGTTCGAGCCGCACGGTGAAGGGCGCGCCCGATGCCGGCGGCGCGTCGTTCTTGAAGTACTCGAAATGGATGTCGCTGTCGTCGATGCCGCCGGCCAGGGCGGTGCGTTTCACCACGTCGAGCATCGGCCCGGGCCCGCAGGCGTAGACTTTGGATTGCCCCAGGGTGCGCGGTGCAAGGATCCCGGCAAGCTTTGCCGAGGTTTGCGCCGCGTCCAGGCCCATGTGCAGGTGCACGGCTCCGCCCAGCGCCTCGATGCGGGCCTTGAACGAAACGTATTCGGGGGCGCGCACAAAATAATGCAGCTCGAAGGGTTCGTCCATGGCCTGCAGGGCTTGCGCCATCGAGAGCAGCGGGGTAATGCCTATGCCGCCGGCGATGAGTATGGGCTGTTTGCCCGAGGGGACGAGCGGAAAGGTGTTGCGCGGCACCGAAGCCTGCAGGACAACACCTTCCGTGGCGGCCTCGTGCATGGATCGGGAGCCGCCGCGCGAATCGGGTTCGAGCTTGATGCCGATGGTGATGGTGTCGCGTTCGGACGGGCCGTTGACGATTGAATACTGGCGCGTCAGCCCGCTGGGCGTCGTGAGGTTCAGGTGCGCGCCCGCAGCCAGAGCGGGCAGGGGATGGGCGGGGTCGGCGGCGGCAAGTTCCAGCGAAATGACGCCCTCGGATTCCACGCGGCGCCCGACGATGCGGCAGTCGAACTTTTGTTTGGCGGGGCGTGGCACGGGCAGCAGCTTGTACAGGGGAATGGCCGGATCGGCGCAGGCCTGTGCCGCCGGCGGCGCCGCGCTTTCCAGTTCGGCGCGCAAGGCGTTCATCAGCCGGTTGTGGTGCTTGCGGATTTGCAGCGGGTCGCCGTCGATGCCGGAGGCGACTGCATGCACGATGGTTTTGTATTCTGTGGCAGGTTGCAGCAGGAAGTGCAGGACGGCCGGTGCGCTGCCCGGGGAGGCCTCGGGCTGGTTGCGCAGTTCCACGACGTGCGGTGCAGCCTGGCTGGAATCGTTGCTTGCCGCCATGGCGCCGTCGCGGCCGGGGATGGCGTAGCGGTAGCTGGCCAGGGCTTCGCGCACGGCGGCCATGTCGCGGTTGATCGGCAGGCTGCGCAGGCTGAGCCGGGCGTCGGCCTGGGCCTGCGTGAAGCCGGGCTGGGTGGTCTGGGGGTCGAGCGCTATCCAAATGAAGCCTGCCTGCTCGATGGTCGAGATGGGCCGGGCACAGGCCTTGGTGGGCTCTGCAAGGGACGGGTGGGCCGGCACGTGCGTACAGGCGCCGGTCTGGCTGGCGTAGGTCCAGCCATGGTATTGGCAGCGCAGCTCTTTGCCGTTGTTGACGCCCAGCGATAGCCGCAGGCCGCGATGCGGGCAGCGGTTTTCCCAGACGTTCAGGGCGCCATGGTCGTCGCGCCAGACGGCGAACTCGTAGCCGAACAGCTGGGCCTGGTAGACGTGGCGACGGGGGGCTTCCTCGCTGCGGGCGATGGGGTACCAGGTGTGGGGATCCAGGACTGCCATGCTTATGCTCCGGCCGTTGCGGTTTCGGGCTCGGAGTACGTGCCGTAGGCGATCTTGTTGTCGCGCAGCCAGCGCCGGTAGACCGACGACATGGCGTCGGCCCGCACCGGAACTTCGTGGCGCGTTTCCAGCGGCATGCGCTTGGGAACCTGGTTGATGAGGATCATCAGGTCCTGGCCGAAGACGGTCTGCTGGAACTTTCGCAATTCTTCGTCGCTGTTGACGTCGTCGAGGTAGATCATGACGGTATGCGCGACGCACCATTCCTCGGACAGCGGCTGCACGAAGAGGCCGATCACGTCCTGCCTGTCGGGGGCCGGCACGCAGGTCTTGTAGAGCAGGGTGACGTATGGCCGGGCGACCCGGTAGATGTAGCTGACGTCGATGGGCTTGTCGGCGATGGCCGAGGCGCGGGGCTGCACGAAGCGGCAGTTGCGGGCGTAGATTTCGTTGGTCTGCGGATCGATGTCGACGTCGTAGGGCAGGACTTCGGTATACGGTTCGCTGCCCAGGTAGCCGTCGTGCACATAGGGAAAATGGCCCATGTCCAGGAAGTTCTCGACCGCGCGCAGGCCGGACACGTGCAGGCGGATGGAGCCGGCGCCGAGCACGCGGCGGTCCGGCTCGTCGAATTCGGGAATGGCGAAGAAATCCAGCGGATCCTGGCTCAGGCACACCCATACCGTGGCGTAGCGTTCCTTGATGGCACAGGGCCCGTCGCCCTGCACGCGGCGGGCGTGATAGCCTTGCGTGTCGCGCGAGTAGACGATGGGAACGCCCAGAACGGTGGTTTGATACGACTGGTTTGCCGCCATGTCGGCGACGATCATGACGGGATGCCAGTCGCGCCACAGCAGTTCGTCTTTTTGCATGATGAGCCTTCGATTCGGGTGCTGGATTACGAATCCAAGTGTACTAAAAGGCGCGCCGGGCCGTGGGCGCCATGCAAACAAAACGGGCGAACCGTGAGGTTCGCCCGATGTGTGCCGCGTCTGCCGCGCTCAGGCCGCCATGGCCTCGGCGGCCTTGTTGATGAAGTGCCGGTTGACCGCGCTGAGTATGGCCAGGAACGACGACGTGACGATGTCGGCATGCACGCCCACGCCGAAGCCGGAGCTGGAGTCGCCGACGCGCAGTTCCACATAGCTTGCCGCGCGAGTGTCGGTGCCGGTGCCGATGGCGTGCTCGTGGTAGTCCATGATGCGCACGCCAAGGTTCAGGGCGTCGACGAATGCCGCAATGGCGCCGTCGCCCTGGCCCTTGAGATGGCGAACCGCGCCGTCGTGCTCGAGTTCGACGTCGATGGCGAACTGGCGGCCTGTTTGGGCCTTGGGATCGCCGGTGATGCGGTGGCGCACCAGCTTCCAGGGTTTTTCGAGGTCGAGGTACTCTTTGTTGAACAGGTCGTAGACGTCGCCGGCGGTGACTTCGCGGCCGGTTTCATCGGTGACGCGCTGGATGGCGCGGCTGAATTCGATTTGCAGGCGGCGCGGCAGGACCAGGCCGTGTTCCTGTTCGAGCAGGTACGACACGCCGCCCTTGCCCGACTGGCTGTTGACGCGGATGACCGCGTCGTAGCTGCGGCCCAGGTCGGCCGGGTCGATGGGCAGGTAGGGCACTTCCCAGAGGGTGTCGGGCTGTTGCTGGGCAAAGCCTTTCTTGATGGCGTCCTGGTGCGAGCCCGAGAAGGCGGTGAAGACCAGGTCGCCCGCATACGGATGACGCGGGTGCACCGGCAACTGGGTGCAGTATTCGACGCAGCGGCGGACTTCGTCGATGTCGGAGAAGTCCAGGCCCGGGTGGATGCCCTGGGTGTACAGATTGAGCGCCAAGGTGACCAGGTCGACGTTGCCGGTGCGCTCGCCGTGGCCGAACAGGCAGCCCTCGATGCGGTCGGCGCCGGCCATGACGGCCAGTTCGGCCGCCGCCACGGCGGTGCCGCGGTCGTTGTGCGGGTGGACGCTAAGCACGATGCAGTCGCGGTGTTCGAGACGGTTGTTGATCCATTCGATCTGGTCCGCGTACATATTGGGCGTGGTGGCCTCGATGGTGGCGGGCAGGTTGAAGATGATCTTGGACTCGACCGTGGGCTGCCAAGCCTGGGTGACGGCGTTGCATACCTGCAGGGCGAATTCGGGCTCGGTCGTGCTGAAGACTTCGGGCGAGTACTCGTAGCGCCAGTAGGTTTCGGGGTGTTCGCCGGTGTACTTCTTGATGAGCCGGGTGCCGTTTACCGCCAGATCCCTGACTTCGTCCTTGCTCATGTTGAAGACGATCTTGCGGAAGGCAGGCGCGCAGGCGTTGTACATGTGCACAATGGCCTTTTTGGCGCCGGCGGCCGCTTCAACGGTGCGGTGGATGAGGTCGTCGCGGGACTGGGTGAGGACGATGATGGTGACGTCGTCGGGAATGAGGTTTTCGTCGACCAGCTTGCGCACGAAGTCGAAATCGGTTTGCGATGCCGAGGGGAAGCCGACTTCGATTTCCTTGAAGCCGATTTTGACGAGCTGCTGGAACATGCGCAGCTTGCGCTCGACGCTCATGGGTTCGATCAGCGCCTGGTTGCCGTCGCGCAGGTCGGTGCTCATCCAGATGGGCGGATGGGTAATCCGCTTGCTGGGCCATGTGCGCTCGGCGAAGTCGCGCGCGAACGGCACAAATGGGCGATATTTGTCGGATGGATTGGAGAGCATTTGGTGCACCTATTTGACTGAGTCTGTACGTTATTTTATTACCGAAGAGCCTGGGGTGAAACCCGGATCACGGGCTAGGGGCCCACGGCAATACAGAGGAAAACAAGGTGGCGGATACAGGCTGCCGAACTGCCACGGAGCGCTAGGCTCGGCAACCGATCGGTAGTAGCAGCGACAGCGCCAGGGGAAGGCGCGCAAGAAGAAGGGTACCCGCAGCCGAACCAGCCGCGTGGCGGCTGGAGGCGTTTGCAAAGGAATGGTGCGCGGGATTCATGATTGATAGTCAAACACATTCTGGCCCGTTTGGCAAGGGCGGGCCGGCGCCGGATCAAGGGGTTTCGCTGTCGAGAAGCGCGGCATGCCTGGCCGAAAGCTGGATTTTGCCGAAACGCCCCGCGCGTAGTTCGCGGTGGGCGCGTTGCAAATCGCCAACGGTCATGGGGTCGCGCCTGTCTTGCCAGGCCCAGTTCAGTACCTCGCGGGCGGGCGCCGACAAATGTTTCAGGAGCTCGGCCAGGGTTTCGGCGCTGACCAGCCTGGCTTGCGACCAACGCCGGGTGCTTTGGATAAAACCGTACAGAAAATAGGCAATAATCAGGGTACACAGCGCCACCACCCCCCACCAGAAAAACGGGTTGTAGTGTTTCAGGAACTCGACGATCTGCGCGCCCAGCGCATGCAGGCCGGTGTAGTCCAGGCCCCGGCCGAAGGCAATGAGGCGGTTCAGGAGGTCGTACCAAATCAGGGCGACGGCCGCGACCACGACGGTGCAGAGTATTTTTTGCGCCGCAGTGAGCTTTAATAGCGTGTTGCGCAGTACGGCGTCGTCCTGGCGGGTGGGCTGGTGTTGTGTGATCGAATTCATGCCGGTTATTTTACCTATGCTATCGCGTCAATCTTTAGAGCTTCGCCAAAGCCAGCAATTGGCACTGACACCGCAACTGCAGCAGTCGATTCGATTCCTGCAGATTTCGGCGCAGGATCTCGAAGCCGAGCTGGCGCAGGCGCTGGAGGACAACCCCCTGCTGGAGCTCGATGAAGAGTATGACACCGAAGCGATGCCGGCGGTATCGGAAACTGTGCCTATCGAGCACGGCGATTCGCCCGTGCCGGGCGGCGCCAGCCAGGGTCAGGGCGATGACGACTACGCGCCGTTCGAGTCCAGCGCGCCCGATTCATTGGCGCAGCATTTGCTGAAGCAGTTGCAACTGACGCATGCCTCGCGGCGCGACCGGGCGCTGCTTGCCGTGTTGATCGACGACCTCGATGAAAACGGCTATCTGGTGACGCCGTTGCAGGAAATTCTTGGCGACCTGCCGGACGAGCTGGATGTGGATATCGATGAGCTGCGGGCCGCACTGCGTCTGCTTCAGTCGTTCGATCCGCCGGGGGTTGGCGCGTCGTCGCTAAGCGAATGCCTGTTGCTGCAGCTGGAGCAAAACAAGGGGGCGGCCGATCCCGAAGTGCTGGGGCTTGCACGCAAGCTGGTTCACAAGCATCTGGACTTGCTGGCCGGAGGCAATCTCAACCGCCTGCGCGAGGCCCTGTCGTGCACCGAAGAACAACTGCGCGCGGCCCGCATGCTGCTGCTTGGCCTGGATCCCAAGCCGGGCCGGGCGTGGGCGGGTTCGCAGGCCGACTACGTCAACCCGGAAATCATCGTGCGCAAGGTGGCGGGCCACTGGCAGGCGCGGCTGAACGGCAATGTCGTGCCTCGCGTGCGCGTCAATGCCCTGTATGAAAAACTGCTGCGCGAAAGCCGTCCGGCGCGCGGAACCGACGCCGGCGCGGCCGCGCAGGGCCGGGCGCGTAATGCCTGCAGCGTGCGCCATGCGGGGGAAGGCGACGACGGCGGCGTTGCCGCCGAGGCCGGCGAATCGGCCGGGGTTGTGGACTCCGATGGTGTCGCTGGCGCCGCGGCGCCCGAGGCAAGGCCCGGCCCCGATCTGCACAGCCAGTTGCAATCGGCCCATGGCCTGGTGAAAAGCGTGGCTCAGCGGTTCGAGACCATATTGCGTGTCGCCCAGGTGGTGGTCGAACGCCAGCAAGCGTTTTTCGAGCAGGGGCCCCAGGCCATGCGTCCGCTGTTGCTGAGGGATATTGCGCTGGAGCTGGAAATGCACGAGTCCACGGTATCGCGCGCGACGCGGCAAAAGTATATGCAGACCCCCTGGGGGGTGTTCGAGCTCAAGTTCTTTTTCGGCGCGGCCCTGGATACCGACAGTGGCGATGCCACGTCGGCGACGGCGGTGCGCAGCCTGATCCAGAAGCTGGTTGCGCAGGAGAAGCCCGAGAAGCCGCTGTCGGACAGCCAGCTTATGGCCCGGCTGGCCGAGCAAGGGGTGGTGATCGCCCGGCGCACGGTGGCCAAGTACCGCGAAGCGGCGGGCATCGAAACCGCCGCTCTGCGCAAGGCGCGGGCGCAGCTCAAGCGCTGAAGGTCGCAGTTTCCCGGGGCTTTCCGCCAAGTAGCGCAGCCGGCTTCCTCCAGTTGCGCCACTGGTATGCGGCTTGGGCGGACGCGCCCAGATCCGGCGTATGGCCGCCTCAGTTGCCAAGGCCGGCCATGATCCTAGGGTCTTCCCTTGGTCTTGCCGGAAAAACGTGCGATTTTGGCCGCAGATACAAAATAAATCTTTTGGGCGATTGCTTTTTTATGACGATCAGATGATAATTGTTCTCATGTTCATTTGTATCTGCAACGCTATCACCGAGCGCCAGGTTCAATCCGCAGTCGCGGACGGTGCGCTCACGATGTCCGACCTTCAAGGGCAGCTTGGGGTCGCGACCTGCTGCGGGCATTGCGCCGAAACGGCGGCCGAGTACCTGCCGGGCGGCCGTTATGCCGGCCATATCCCCGCGCCCGAACTCGGCGCCCTGGTCGTCGAGGCGGCCAACGATGCTTCCGTCTCGGTCGTCATGATCGAGGAAATCGCGCGGCGCGCCTGAATGGCGCCCAACAAACCCTTATAGCCTGGCTATCTCCACGGCTGGCGCCTTGCCTGGCAAGTCCATGCCTCTCTACATACCTGAACTAACCAAACAGCCGCTAGCGCGGTGTTCGAGTGCGTCCTCGCGCGCGTTTCCGGCTACTTGTCGTAACTGGTTACAATAAATCCGGCGCCGGTTTCAATGAAAATTCCGTGCGTCGCCAAGCCGATCAGGCCGTCGGTTTGCCTTGAAATTCCGGCAATTTCCTTCTTCCTCCGACTGTTCCGGCTCCAGTTTACGGCTTTTGCCAAGTAGCCGTTTCAATAAACAGTTTCATTCCCATTTGTGCCTTGTCACGCATTGCTTTGTTCCATACCGGGAATCGGGCGCTCTGCCTCGATGTTTTTTGCCGAATAGCCGTGTTAGCCTATTGGTCACGGGAAGGCGCCCAGGGGGAATTTCAAGCTGGTTTCGCAGCGCCTGCCCGGCATTGAAGCGCCCGGCCCACTGCAGGCCGCCTTTGATGCAGCGGTTTCTGTCGGCGCCTTGCCGGCTTTACAAGACTTGGGAGCATGGCCATGAAAGGCGATAAAAAAGTAATTCAATTCCTTAACGCGCAGCTCAAGAACGAGTTGACGGCGATCAACCAATACTTCCTGCACGCGCGCATGCTTAATCATTGGGGGTTCAACAAGCTTGGCAAGCACGAGTACGATGAATCCATCGGCGAAATGAAGCACGCCGACCGTCTGATCCAGCGCATTTTCATGCTGGACGGCCTGCCCAACCTTCAGGACCTGCACAAGCTGTTCATCGGCGAGTCGGTGCCCGAAATCCTGGCCTGTGACCTCAAGCTCGAAAGCGGCGCCCAAAGCACGGTCAAGGAAGGCATGGCGTACTGCGAGTCGGTGCGCGACTATGTATCGCGCGACCTGTTCCAGGACATTCTGGACGACACCGAAGAGCATATCGATTGGCTGGAAACCAATATCGAGCTCGTCGAAAAAGTGGGTCTGCAAAACTATCTGCAAACCCAGATGGACGAATAGTCGGGGTAATTCCGGGCGGGCCACGCAGGCCCATGTATTTGCCTTGCGCCAGGCGCGGGCTTCCCGCCGCAAAAACATTCAAGCCCTGGCCGGTGCTCCGGTCAGGGCTTGTTGCATATGTATCAGGTCCGTAGGCTTGCCGACGCGCCGCCTGGCGCGCTCAGGCGTTGCCGCCTAGCTTGCGCGGCCTGGCGGGGCGGCACTAGAAGCTTTTGGAGGGGCAGTCCTTGATGGTGCCCCAGGCCTGGTGGGGTGTGCAGTATTTGTTGCGCGCCGCCCAGGCGCAACTGGGCCGGTCGAAGAAGCTTTCGGCGCTGCAGGCCTGGAGATCCTGGCGCAGGCTGGCCTGCCAGGCGGTCGACTCGGGCGCGGTCGATGGATTGGGCGGGGGCGGGGGCGGCTCGGGTGCGTCGATGGGCTGCAGCGGGGGCTTGGCGCCGCCGCTTTGCGCCCCCATGAGGTTGCCGACATCGCCGATGCCGACCAGATGCCGGCTATCGTTGTTCTTGGCGATTTGCTGGGCCTCGACCATGGTGATGGGTGTGGTGGATACCGCGACGACCTGGTTGGCCTTGGTTTCGTCCAGCGATTTGGCGGGGATTTCCCAGGCGACCTCGGCGGGAGCCTGGGGAACGCCGAGGCCGCCGCTGGTCAGGGGCTGGGGAGGCTGGGCGACGACGGCCTTGCCGTTGGCATCCAGAAGAGGAACGGACGAGACTTCGACGCGGTCGGGCAGGGGCTTGGCAAGCGCGGGGCCGTGGGCCACCAGCCAGTTGCCCAGGCGCAAGCCGCCCCAGGCGGATGCCGCCACGGCAACGATGAGTAGTGCAAAAAGGGAACGCCAGGACATTCGTAGCCTTAATATTCAGAGTGTCCGTTAGTATAAAGCCTTGAATTCTGCCAAGGCGTGTAAGCATTTGTTAGAACGTAAGCGGGCGATACCGTGCGGGCCTGAGCTGTCCGTGGCGGCCTTGCGCGGCAAGGTCATGCCGCATTCGCGGGCGCGCCATCCGGCGGCACGCCGGCGATCCGTTCAGGCGGCGGCGCCGAACACCTTGCCGGCGTGTTCCCGCATGGCATGGAATTCGATGGCCGGGTAGAGCTCTTGCGCCACCCGCAGCTGCGCGGGCGAGCTGGCTAGGAAGGCCACGGCGTCGACGACGTCGTAGGCGATGTGCTGGGCGTTGGCATCGGTGAACTTGCGCAGCGCCTTGGGGTCTTCCGACGTGATCCAGCGGGCCATGTTGTAGCGCGACGGCATCATGCGCGCCTCGACGCCGTATTCGGTCTTCAGGCGGTGGGCCACCACCTCGAACTGCAGCTGACCCACCGCGCCCAGCAGCAGGGCGCCGCCGGCGGCCTCGGGGCGGAAGACCTGGATGGCGCCTTCTTCGCCAAGCTGGGTCAGGCCGATGCGCAATTGCTTGACGCGCAGCGGATCCTTGACTTCCACGGCCTGGAACAGCTCGGGCGCGAAGAACGGCAGTCCCGTGAAGTGCAGGTTCTCGCCCTCGGTCAGGACATCGCCCAAATGCAGGACGCCGTGGTTGGGGATGCCGATGACGTCGCCGGCGTAGGCCTCCTCGACCAGTTCGCGCCGCTGCGATAAAAAGGACACCACGTTGTTGGGACGGATTTCCTTGCCGGTGCGGCAGACCTTGAGCTTCATGCCGCGCTCGAAGCGGCCCGAGCTGACGCGCACGAACGCCACCCGATCGCGGTGGGCGGGATCCATATTGGCCTGCACCTTGAAGACCACGCCGGTGAACTTGGGTTCCTGGGGCTGGACGATGCGCTCCAGCGCCTCGCGCGGGCCGGGCCGGGGCGCCAGCTCGACCAGGGCGTCCAGGACTTCCTGCACGCCGAAATTGTTGATGGCCGAACCGAAGAACACGGGGGTCTGCCGGCCCGCCAGGAAGGCTTCCTGGTCGAAGGCGGGCGCCGCTTCCTGAAGGAGCTCGATCTCTTCGTCGGCCTTGGCGTAGGCGTCGCCGAAGCGCCGCGCGATGTCCGGGTTGCTTCGGCCCGCGATGATCTCGTCCTGGTCGCCGCGCCGCTCCTGCCCCGCCTTGAAGACGCGCATGTGGTCGTGGCGGATGTCGAACACGCCGCCGAAGGAGCGACCCATGCCGACCGGCCAGGAGAAGGGCACGGCGTCCATGCCCAGGTGGGCTTCGATCTCGGCCAGCAGGTCCAGCGGTTCGCGAACCTCGCGGTCGAGCTTGTTGATGAAGGTGATGATGGGCGTGTTGCGCGCGCGGCAAACCTGCAGCAGGCGTATGGTCTGGGGCTCGACGCCGTTGGCGGCGTCGATGACCATGAGGGCGGCATCCACCGCCGTGAGCACCCGGTAGGTGTCTTCCGAGAAGTCCTGGTGCCCCGGGGTGTCGAGCAGGTTGATGACGCAGTCGCGGTACTCCATCTGCATGACCGAAGAGGCCACCGAAATGCCGCGCTGCTTCTCGATTTCCATCCAGTCGGACGATGCATGGCGGCTGGCCTTGCGGGCCTTGACGCTGCCGGCGATCTGGATGGCTCCCGCGAACAGCAACAGCTTTTCCGTCAGCGTGGTCTTGCCCGCGTCGGGGTGGGAAATAATGGCGAATGTGCGCCGGCGGGCGACTTCGTTGTCAATGCTCATGACGGATTTTCAGGCGGATGCGGCCAAGGGCGGATTAAGAACGGGGGGCGCCGGATCGGGGCGCGCGCGAGCCGCGGCTGCCGGCGCCTTCGCGCCGGTCGCCCGACGAGGCCGGGCGGCTGCCGCGGCCTGCCGGGCTGCCGCCCGGACGGCCATTGCGCCGCGCGCCGTCCGGCCTGGCCGATGCGCCGGGCCGGGCCTGGCGCGGCGGCCGGTCGTCGCGATCGGAGTGGTGCGAGTCGGGCTGAACCATGGAGGGCGTCCAGCCGTCGATGGTGGTGCGGTCTATGGGTTTCTTGATGAGCTTTTCGATGGCGTTCAGGAACTTGATTTCGCTGCGGTCCACCAGCGAAAGCGCCGAGCCTTCGCTGCCGGCCCGGCCGGTGCGGCCGATGCGGTGCACGTAGTCTTCCGGCACGTTGGGCAGCTCGAAGTTGATAACGTTGGGAAGCTGGTCGATATCGATGCCGCGTGCGGCGATGTCGGTGGCGACCAGGACGGCGACCTTGCCGTCCTTGAAGCCGGCCAGGGCGCGGGTGCGCGCCGCCTGGCTTTTGTTGCCATGGATGGCGGCCGCCGAAAGGCCGTCCTTGACCAGCTTTTCAGCCAGCCGGTTGGCGCCGTGCTTGGTGCGGGTGAACACCAGCACCTGGTGCCAGCCGCTTTCGCGGATGATGTAGCTGATCAGGTCGCGCTTGTGCGCCTGTTCGGTCATGACGACGCTTTGCTGCACCAGTTCCGAGGTCGTGTTGCGGCGTGCCACCGAGATTTCGACGGCATCGTTCAGCACGCCCTTGGACAGTTCGCGGATTTCGTCGGAGAACGTGGCCGAGAACAGCAGGTTCTGGCGCTGCTTGGGCAGCAGGGCCAGAATGCGGCGGATGTCGCGGATGAAGCCCATGTCCAGCATGCGGTCGGCTTCGTCCAGCACCAGGATTTCAACGCCGGACAGGTCCACGGTTTTTTGCTGGGCGTGATCCAGCAGGCGTCCCGGCGTGGCCACAAGGATGTCCACGGGTTTGCGCAGGGCGTTGATTTGCGGGTTGATGTTGACGCCGCCGAACATCACCAGGGAGCGTATGGCGGTGTGCTTGCCGTAGGTGCGCACGGATTCCTCGACCTGAGCGGCCAGTTCGCGCGTGGGCGTCAGGATGAGGCAGCGGGGACGGCCGGGCTTGCGCGCAGCCATGGGGCTGCTGAGCAGGCGGTGCAGGATGGGCAGCGTGAAGCCGGCGGTCTTGCCGGTTCCGGTTTGCGCCGCGGCCAGCAGGTCGCCGCCCTTGAGCACTTGCGGGATGGCCTGGGCCTGGATGGGGGTGGGCGCGGTGTACCCGGTTTCGGAAACTGCGCGCAAAAGGGGTTCGGCCAGCCCGAGGGAGGCAAAATCAGTTTGGGTATTCAAGAATAACTCCAGCGACAGCCTATCGCTCGAGTCGAGAGACACCAATCTAGGCGGACGAAGTAAAAACAAGGAATTCGTGCGTCGTTGCGCGGCGAGCCGCCGTTGCGGCGCCGTTGCAATGCTGTTGCAAATTTGCCGCCGCGTATTTGCGGCAGCGAACCTTCGCGTGTGTTTTTTTGCGCGCGGCAAGCGTTCTTGCGTACACATCTTCAACACATTCACACGTGTCATGCGCTGATTGGCTCGGCGCATAACTTGCCATTGTAACGCAGTTGCGGGTTTTTTCGCGCATTTATATGCGGTGGCCTGCCCGCCGAGCCCGGGAAGCGGATTTGCGCCGAAGTTCTTGGCAAGCCGGGCTTTACCTGTTGTAATTTGCCTGTCGTTCGCGCCTGCGGCGCAGCCCGCCCGGCGGGGGGGTTGCCGTTGCCGCGTGCGATAGGTAGCCGGCCTCGTTTCACGGGCGGCATCCCTTTTTGCCAACCTTGTTCCGGAAATGACCGCAACCATGAAACGTCTGCTGATTCTGTTGTTGATTCCCATTGTCTGCCTGCTTTCGGGCTGCGGCTATAACGAAATCCAGCGCCAGGACGAGCAGGTCAAGGCCGCCTGGTCGCAAACCCTCAACCAGTACGAGCGGCGGGCCGAACTCGTGCCCAAGCTGGTCAACTCGGTCAATGCCTATATGGTGAACGAACGCACCGTACTGACCCAGGTCACCGAGGCGCGCTCCAAGGTCGGCAGCATCCAGATCAAGGCCAGCGACCTGGACAACCCCCAGCTCATGGCCAAGTTCGAGCAGGCCCAGGCCCAGTTGTCGTCCGCGCTGTCGCGTCTTATTGCCGTGTCGGAAAACTATCCCCAGCTCAAAAGCGACGGGCTGTTCCGCGACCTCATGACGCAGCTGGAGGGCACTGAAAACCGCATCGCGACCGAGCGTGGCCGCTATGTGCAGGCGGTACAGGCCTACAACCTCACCATTCGCCAGTTCCCCACCCTCATCACCGCGAAGATTTTCGGCTATCACGTCAAAGAGAACTACGGCATGGACAAGCAGGACCAGATCATGCGCGACCCCGAGGTCAAGTTCGACGTGCCGACGCCCGCAGCGGCGAAGTAGGGGCGGTGCAGCGGCGGCATTTGGCAACATCAATCGGTGTCTGGATCATGGCAAACAGTGTTCAAGAAGGAAAGAGCCGGATGGCTGTGGCGATAGTCCGTCCAGCGGCCTTGCCGCGGGCCGCCGCGCGGTCTGGCTTGATGTGGCTTGCGATGGCGGCCGCCCTGTTCTCGTTGTGCCTGCAGGCCTTGCCAGCGCGAGCCGCCGAGGCCGCCATTCCTGCGCTTACCGCCCGCGTCACCGACACCACGCATACGCTTGACCAGGCCACGCAAGACCAGCTCACCAAGACCCTTGCCGCGCTCGAGCAGCGCAAGGGGGCGCAGATCGCCGTGCTGATGATCCCCACGACGGGCAGCGAAAGCATAGAGCAGTACGCCGTGCGCGCGTTCGAGCAGTGGAAGCTGGGCCGCAAGAACGTCGACGACGGCATTCTTTTCCTGGTGGCCAAGAACGACCGCAAGCTGCGCATCGAGGTGGGCTATGGGCTGGAGGGCGCGGTGCCCGACCTGCTGGCCGGCCGGATCATCCGTGAGCAGGTTGCGCCCCGGTTCAAGCAGGGCGACTTTGCCGGAGGCGTTACCGCCGGCGTGAATAGCCTGGTCAAGCTGGTGGACGGCGAGGATCTGCCTCCTCCGCCCAAACAGGCGGCGCCGGATTCCTCTTCCGTCGAGGGGCCCGGCGTCATGCTGCTGCCGCTGGCCTTCTTTTCCCTGGTCATGCCGCCGCTGCTGGCCCTGATCGTCATCGGCGTTTTTACCGGCCTGCTGTTCGGCAGCCTGGGCGCGGCCGTGCTGGGGGGCGTGGCGGCGCTGCTCATCAGCCTGGTTGGGCGGGCGCTGGGCGCCGGCCGGGGCGGAGCCCGCGCATCGCGCCGCGGCGGCGTCGTCGGCGGCCTGGGAGGATTGGGAGGCTTCGGCGGAGGCGGCGGGTTTGGCGGCGGTGGATTCGGCGGGGGCGGCGGGTTCGGTGGAGGTGGCGGCGGCAGCGGAGGCGGAGGCGCTTCCGGCGGCTGGTAGGGCCGGCCGGCGATGAACACATGGCAGTGTCCGGCCGCGCTGTGCGCCATGGCCGTAACCAGAACATAAGCAGGAGGTCGATGTGCGTCAGGACGGCGGCAAATGGAAGGAGCTGAGCGGGTGGGCGTTTGCCGAAGGGCATTGGCTGCGCCGCAAGCACTTCACCCCCCAGGTGTTGTCGGACATCGCGCAGCGCATCCGCCAAAGCGAACAGGGCCACACCGGCGAACTTATGGTGGCAGTCGAGGCGGTTGCGCCTGCGCACGAGCGCGACAGTCATTTGCGCGCCCTGGAGGTGTTCGGGCGCCTGCGGGTCTGGGACACTCCGTTCAATACCGGTGTTTTGCTGTACCTGGCGCTGGACCGGCACAGCATCGAGATCGTGGCCGACCGGGGTGTTGCGGCGCCGGCGCAGATTTGGGAAAGCGTGATCGCCAAGCTGCAGAACCGGCTGCAGCATGGCGACTACGCGGCCGGCCTGCTGGATGCTGTGGCCGCCATCGAGCAGGCCCTGGCCTTGTACTGCCCGCCATTGCCCGAAGGGCGGGAAAACCGCAACGACCTGCCCGACGAGCCCGTGCTGCTGTAGGTGCGGCCCTGGGGTTTGCCCGATGTCGGGATCAGGCCAGCGTGTAGGCGGTCTTCACGACCGTGAAGAACTCCTGCGCATAGCGCCCTTGTTCGCGCGGGCCGTGGCTGGAGCCTTTGCGCCCGCCGAAGGGCACATGGTAGTCCACGCCCGCGGTGGCGACATTGACCATGACCATGCCGGCCTGGCTGGCGCGTTTGAAGTGGGTGGCGTGTTTCAGCGATTGCGTGCAGATGCCCGAGCTCAGGCCGAATTCGGTGTCGTTGGCCAGGGCCACGGCATGCTCGTAGTCGTCGGCGGGAATGACGCTGGCGACGGGGCCGAAGATTTCCTCGCGTGAAATCCGCATGTCGTTCGTGGCGTCGGCGAATACCGCCGGGCTGAAGTAATAGCCGTTGCCGGCGGCCTGCAGGCGTTCTCCGCCGCAAAGCAGGCGCGCGCCTTCGGCCTTGCCGATCGCCACGTATTCCAGGTTCTGCTGCAACTGGGACTCGTCGGAAACCGGGCCGATCTGGGTTTCGGGCGCCAGCGCGTGGCCCACGCGCAGGGCCTTGGTGCGTTCTGCCAAGGTCTGGGTGAACTGGTCGTAGATGCCGCGCTCGACGATGATGCGGCTGCTGGCCGTGCAGCGCTGCCCCGTTGAATAGAACGCGCCCTGTATCGCGCAGTTGAGCGCGGTTTCGAGGTCGGCGTCGTCCAGGACGATGAGCGGGTTCTTGCCGCCCAGTTCCAGTTGCGCTTTCTTTTGCAGGGCGGCGGTTTGCTGCAATATCTGCCTGCCCGTTTCCACCGAACCCGTGAAGGTGATGGCGTCGACGCGCGGGTCGGCGATGAGCGCCGCGCCTACGACCGAGCCGCGGCCCATGACCAGGTTGAAGACGCCCGCGGGCAGGCCGCTGCGGCTGATGATGTCGGCCAGCGCCCAGGCCGAGCCGGGAACGAGGTCGGCCGGCTTGAACACGACGCAGTTGCCGTAGGCCAGCGCGGGCGCGATTTTCCAGGCCGGAATGGCAATAGGGAAATTCCAGGGTGTGATGATGCCGACCACGCCTATGGGTTCTCGCGTGACTTCGACCTGGACGCCGGGGCGCACCGATGCCTGGATGTCGCCGACGATACGCAGGGCTTCGCCGGCGAAGAACTTGAAGATCTGTCCGGCGCGGGCCGCTTCGCCAATGGCTTCGGGCAAGGTCTTGCCTTCTTCGCGGGCCAGCAGTTCGCCCAGTTCGTCCTTGCGCGCGAGAATTTCGGCGCCGATCCGGTCCAGGGCGTCGAAGCGCTGCTGCGGCGTGCCGAGCGACCAGGACGGCCAGGCCGCGTGCGCGGCGGCGATGGCGTCCTGGACGTCGGCCTCGGAGGCCCGGACGTATTGGCCGACGACGTCGTCCAGGTCGGAGGGATTGAGATTGTTCTGGCTATTCGAAGCGCCGATCCATTCGCCGGCAATCCAGTTGTTGTGCATGGAGTGTGTCCTTGATGACCATGGGTGTGCGTTGCGGGATGCGAACGCGTTCGGCGGCCGCCAGCCGCCTGCCGGTTCGGGCAGCGCAACCTTCGCGGCGAATCAGCGTTCCAGGAATTCGAGTTTATCGCTTTTGTCTTTCCAGTCGTCCGCGTCGGGCAGGGGGTCTTCGCTGTCGGAGATGACCTCCCATTGCTGGGACAACTGGGCATTGAGCTCGATGAAGACTTCCTGGCCTTCGGGCAGGTCTTCCTCGGCGTAAATGGCGTTGGCCGGGCATTCGGCCACGCACACGGCGCAGTCGATGCATTCTTCCGGGTCGATCACCAGGAAGTTGGGGCCGGCGTGAAAACAGTCGACGGGGCATACGCTGACACAGTCGGTGTAGCGGCATTTGATACAGGCTTCGGTTACTACGTGAGTCATTTCGGCTCCTTGCTGATTGTTGTTCTGCGCGCGCGGCGCGTGTGCCGGCCGGCGACGGATTCACGCATGGTAGACCATAAAATTAATGTAGTAAATACCAAATTGTTTAGTATTGACTACATTTTTTTTTGATGCAAGAATTGGGGCATTCATCTTAATGGCCGGCCTTATGGTTACAGGTATAAAAAAAGTCAGAACGGCGTTCGCCGACGAGGAAGGGGCCGCGGCCAAAAGCGCGCCGGCCAGGAAGCCGGCGGCGCGTTCCGCGCGCAAGACGCCGGCGCAGCTGGCAACGCGGGGCGCCCAGGAGCGCGCGCACAAAACCCGGGACGCCATCTTGCGCGCCGCCACCCGGGTGTTCGCCCGCAACGGCTTCACCGAAGGAAAAATCGAAAGCATTTCCAAGCTGTCGCGCACGCACGACCGCATGATCTACTACTACTTCGGCAGCAAGGCCCAGCTTTTCGTCGAAGTGCTGGAAGCCACCTACCAAAAGATGAACGAGGCCGAGGCGAACATCCACATCGATCTCGAAGACCCGGTCGCCGCGCTGACGACAGTGGTGAATTTCGTCTGGCAGTATTACCTGGACCATCCCGAATTCATTACCCTGCTCAATAGCGAGAACCTGCTCAAGGGCAAGCACATCAAGAAATCCGCCCGCGCCAGCGAACTGTCGTCGCCGGCGGTGGGGGTGCTCGACCAGGTGCTGCGCTCGGGGGTCGAGAAAGGTCTTTTTCGCGGCAGCATCAGCGCCCGCGACCTGTATATCGAAATCGCGGCACTGGGCTACTTTTATTTGTCCAACCACTACACCCTGAGCGTGTTTCTCAATTCCAATCTGCGGGGCCAGGGCGAACTGGAGCACTGGCGAACTTTTATCGTCGACATCGCCCTGCGCTCCGTCGCGCGCCTGCCCGGCGATTGAGCCGGCCGCGCAACGCCGCCATTTCCTGGAACGCCGCGCCTGCCGGCGTTTTTTTTGGATGGACGAAGCATCAGGAACATGGTGGAAGATTGGGGTTTCCCCTGCTTTCGATGCAATTAATGTAGTGAGTACTAAACAAATTAATTGGCTTGTGATAATCTGCGCAAAAAGAAGAACCGACACAATGCGCCTGAACGGACGGTGGAGACAACATGACCGAATCATTTGCTGAACACAAGACGCGGGACGAGCCTGTCGTGCTCGAACCCGGGAGCACCGCGGTACTCGTCGTCGACATGCTGAACGACTTCTGTACGAACGGCGGCGCCATGGTGCTGCCGGGCGCCGAAAAGCTCTATGGCCCGCAAAACGCGGTCATGCGCGCGGCCCGTGCCGCCGGTTCGCCCGTGGTGCACATCGTGGACATGCACAGGCCGAATCTCGCGTGCGACAGGGAGTTCCTGAAGCGCACGCCGCATTGCATGCAAGGGCAGTGGGGTTCGCAGATCGTGGACGAGCTGGAACAGGGCCCGCGGGATTTCACCGTGATCAAGCGCCGCTATTCGGGCTTCTTCAATACCGACCTCGATCTCACGCTGAAGGACCTGCGCGTGGACACCTTGGTCGTCATGGGCGTGGTCACCAACATCTGCGTCCGCTCCACCGTGCACGATGCGTTCTTCCTGGGCTATCGCGTCATCGTCCTGCAGGATTGCGTTGCCGCCACTGGCCCCCGCGAGCAGGAGTCCTCCCTTTACGACATCGCCACGCATTTCGGCGTCGTATCGACTTCCGCATCCGCCGTTGCCGCGCTTGAAGCGCGGCAGCCCATCCAAATTCTGGAGTGCGCCTGAGCGGCGCTTCCGATGCGCGCCGGCGTGCGGGCAAGGCTCTTCGCAAAAAGCGCGCCGGCCATGAAATTGCTGTTTCCTGTGTGAAAGACAACTATTGAAGGAATGCAACGATGGAACATGAGAAACTGGACGATCACGCCGCGCGCCGCCGTTCTTTGCTGTTGGCTTCGGCCGGCATGGCCGCCGCCGGACTCGCGGGCCTGCCGCGCTTTGCCCGGGCGGCCGCGCCGACCATAAAGGTGGGGATACTGCAGCCTTTCTCCGGCGGGCTGGAGGCCCTGGGCGAGCAGGGCGGCCATGCTGCGCGCCTGGCGCTGGATGAGGCCAATGCGGCCGGCGGGGTGCTGGGAGGGCGCATGTTCGAGATCATCCGCGCCGACACCCGCACCGACCCGAAGACCGCCGTCGAGCGCACCAACGAACTGATACGCCGCTACAAGGTCAATGCCATCATCGGGCCGGTCACCAGCGCCGAGCGCGACGCCATCCGTCCGCTGGTCGAGCGTTATAAAACGCCCCTGCTGTACGCCACCGACTACGAGGGCGGAACCTGCAGCCGCTACATTACTTTCTACAGCTCGGTGCCGGCTCAATGGGTGAACACCTTCATTCCCTATGTGGCGCAGCACGGTTCCAAGAAGCTTTACCTCATCGGCAGCGACTATGTCTGGCCGCGCAAGATCAACGAGTCCATCAAGGCCATCGCGGGCCAGGGCGGGGCGCAGATAGTCGCCGAGGAGTACGCGCCATGGGGGGTCAAGGACTACATAGGCACGATCCGCAAGATCGCCTCGTCGGGCGCCGACATGGTGGTCGTTTCCATTGTGGGCGCCGACGCCATCACCTTCGTCAAGCAGTTCGTCGCCGCTGGCCTGAAAGACAAGATCAAGATCGCCTTCTTCGGGTTCAGCGAAAACTACCTGGCCGGCCTGACCAATGAAGAGTCGGAAGGCATTCTTACCGTATGCAACTTCACGGCCTCGCTGGACAAGCCCGAGGCCAGGGAGCTGGTGGCCAAGATGCGCGCCAAGTACGGGCCCGACACCATCGTCAGCAATACCGTGGATGCGCACTACACGCTTACCCGCTTCTACGTCGAGGCCGTCAAGCGCGCCAACAGCGACAACAAGGAAGCCATCACCGACGCCCTGGTGGGCCACAGCATGATGTCCGGCAACGGCGAGGTAACGCTTAGAGCCAGCGACCGCCATGCCGACCTGAACATCCTGATCGCCCAGGCGCAGGGCGGGCGCATGGTGGTGCTCAAGGACGTCGGCCGCGTGGTGGCGCCGCTGCAGTGTCCCAAGGCATGAGCGCCGCGCAGCCGGGGGAAAGAATGCTGGAAATTAAGTCCATCGTAAAGCGGTTTGGCGGCCTTACCGTGCTTAACGACTTGTCGCTGTCGCTCGAGCGGGGCAGCGTGAATTGCATCATCGGCCCGAACGGCTGCGGCAAGACCACCTTGTTCAATCTGGTGACCGGGCGCCTGCGCCCCGACCAGGGGCAAATACTGCTGAACGGGCGCGATGTCACGGGCCTGCCGGCCTGGCGCATCGCCAATTTGGGCATTTCCCGCAAGTTCCAGATTCCGGGCGTGTATCCGGAGCTGTCGGTGGTCGAGAACCTCATCGTGCCGCTGGCGGCGTCGCAGCGCAAATCGGGCCTGCTGGGCACCTTGTTTTCCCGGAACACCGACAGGCTGGCTTCGCTGCTGGACTTGTGCGGGCTTGCCCACAAGGCGACCGCCAAGGTCGAGACCCTGGCGCATGGCGAAAAACAATGGCTGGAGATCGCCATGCTGCTGGCCTTCGACGCCGATCTCATCCTGCTGGATGAACCCACGGCCGGCATGTCGGTGCCCGAGACCCAGAAAACGGCCGAGCTGGTCAAGCGTCTGCAGACCGAATTCGGCAAGACCGTGCTGGTCATCGAGCACGACATGAGTTTCGTGCGGGCGCTGGAATGCCGCCTGGTCGTCATGCTGCGCGGAAAGGTCGTGCGGGAAGGCAGCCTGGAGGAGATCCAGAAGGATCCGGAAGTCGTCGCGGCATATCTGGGAGGGGCCGTAGCATGTTGAAGGTAGGCAATCTTGTGGCCGGGTATCAGACCGGCAGCCGGGTTCTGGATGGGTTTTCGCTGCACATCGAGCCGGGCGAGGTCGTTGCCCTGCTGGGGCGCAACGGCATGGGCAAGACGACCTTCCTGAAGGCGCTGATGGGCCATGTGCCGGTGTCGGAAGGTTCGATCAACTTCGCGGACGAGGAAGTCGCGGGCCGCAAGCCCTACGAGATGGCGCGCCGCGGTGTGGGCTATGTGCCCCAGGGGCGGGAGATATTCTCGGACTTTACCGTTGAGGAAAACCTGCTGATGGGCCTGCTGGGCCGGCCCGACCTGCCGCAGAAGGTGCCCGACTGGGCATTCGAGGTGTTTCCGGTGCTGCATGAGCGGCGCAAGCAGCGCGGCGGCAGCATGTCGGGCGGACAGCAGCAGCAACTGGCCATTGTGCGGGCCCTGGTGGGGCAGCCCAGGCTGCTGCTGCTGGACGAGCCCTCCGAGGGCATACAGCCGAACATCGTGGAGGAGATCGGCAAAGTGCTGGCGCGCATCGCCAGGGAACAAGGGCTGACCATCCTGCTGGTCGAGCAGAACATGGAACTGGTGCTGGGCATGGCGCAGCGCTGCCTGTTCATGGAGAACGGCGCCATCGCGTACGAAACCTCCGAAGTGCAGCAGCTGCGCACCGATCCGTCGCCCATTCATCGGTATTTGTCCGTATGAAGCAAAAACCTATCGAGGTATACGTATGACCTTCGCAGTCGAATTGGGGCTCGATACATTGAGCTATTCGCTCAGCCTGTTGCTGGTGAGCCTGGGCCTGGTCATTATTTTCGGGCTGATGAACGTCATCAACATGGCGCACGGCGAGTTCTTCCTGCTGGGCGCCTACAGCGTCGTGGCCGTGCAGCAGCTTCATATGCCGTACTGGCTGACTCTGCTCATCGCGCCCCTGATGCTGGCGGTGGTGGGGCTGATTCTCGAGGAACTGGTGATCCGGCACGTCTATCACCGGTTCATCGACACCATATTGGCGACCTGGGGCATCTCCATCGCGCTCAAACAACTGATCGTGATCGTCTTCGGCCCGACGTCGCAAAGCATCGTCAATCCCTTGCCCGAGCCTGTTCACGTGCTGGGCGTGGTCTACCCTTCGTTTCGCCTGTTCATCATGGGTGTCGCCCTGCTGATCAGCTTCGCGACATTCTGGGTGTTCTACCGCACCCATATCGGCCTGGCCATCCGCGGGGTCATCGCCAACCGGCCGATGGCGGCTTCGCTGGGCCTCAACACGCGCCGCATGGACCGCTGGACGTTCGCCTTCGGCGCGGCGCTGGCGGGCCTGGCGGGGGCGGTGATGGCGCCCATCATGAGCGTGGATCCGCAAATGGGCGGCGGGTTCCTGATACCGGCCTTCCTCTCCATTATGGTGGGCGGCATCGCGCATTTGCTGGGCGTGGTGCTGGGCGTGGCCCTGATCGGCACGACGGGCACCGTCATCGCGTCGGTCGACACGCAGGTGGCCTCACAGGTGGCGGTGTTCCTGCTTGCCATCGTCGTAATCCGCATATGGCCTGAAGGCCTGATTGGAAGGAAGCGTTGAAATGACTAGCCGAGTATCGATGGGCCGGCCCCTGACCGTGGCGCTGTGGGCGGCGCTGATGCTGGTGCCCCTGTTCGCCGACGAATGGAGCGTCAGCCAGTTGGGGCAATACCTGACCTTCGGCATACTTGCCATGAGCCTGTCCTTCATATGGGGGCAGGTGGGCATATTGTGTTTCGGCCAGGCGATTTTCTTTGGTCTTGGCGCTTATCTGATGGGCCTGACCACCCTGGAAAGGTTTACCTGGTTCGGCGGGTCGCAGACCGTCGGCCTGCTGCTGGCGACGGCGGGGCCGGCACTGCTGGCCTATGTGCTGGGCAAGCTGCTTTTCGTGGGACGGGGGTTGTCCGGCGCGTTCTTTGCCATCGTCACGCTGTGCGCGGCAATGATCGTCGAGATCGTCGCCCAGCATACGGATTTCATCGGCGGCTTCGACGGTCTGCTGGGCATTCCGCCCCTGATGGCCAACTGGCGCGTGGGCGACGAAATGCTGTCCACCAACGAAACCTTCTACGTCGTGCTGGGTTCGGCGCTGCTCATCTACCTGGCGGCGTTGTTCGTTCAGCGCTCGCCTTTGGGAACGGTGCTGGCGGCCATACGCAACAACGAAGACCGCACGGCCTCATTCGGCTATCGGACCATCGACTACAAAGTGCTGGCCTTTACCATTTCCGGCGCCATGGCCGGCTATGCGGGCGCCTTGTTCACGGCCCAGTTCGGCTTTGTATCGCCGGCCATCACGGGTACGGCCCTGTCGACCGAGGTGCTGGTCTGGGTGGCCGTGGGCGGGCGCGGCGTCCTGATGGCGGCCTTCCTGGGGGCGGTGCTGGTGCGGTTCGTCGAGAGTTTCCTGTCGTCGGCCCTGGGGCCATACTGGCTGCTGATGCTGGGCATGTTCTTCGTCCTGACGGTCGTCGTCATGCCCGAAGGGATATTCGGCCGGCTGCTGCGGCTACCTTTGCCGCGATCGTGGCGCGAGCCCAGGCGCGTCCCCGCGCAGGCCGATCATGGCGACGCGAAGCCGGCGCTGGCAAAAGCCCTGGAATCGTCCTGAGCCCTTGCTGGCTCCCATTTTGGAAAAATACGCCTGCCCGGAGGAGCATCCGCCGGGTGGCCCTGAAATCTGTAAGGAGGCATCACCATGCACGCCATCAATCTCGCTCCGGAAATCGTGGAGCGCAGCCGTGCGCATCGGGGGCGCGAGCGCATTCTCGAGACTCTCGATCCCGCCAAAACGGCGCATTTGATCATCGACATGCAGAATGGGTTCGTGGCTCCGGGCGCGGCGGTGGAAATCCCCGTGGCCCGCGAAATCGTGGACAACGTCAACCGGACGTCGGCGCTGGTGCGCGAGGCGGGTGGGCTGAACGTCTATCTGCGCTACACCTACGACGAGAACGAGCCCGTGAACTGGTCGTTCTGGTACGACGTCATTTCAAGTCCCGCGGCCAAGGAGGGTTCGCGCAAAGCCTTTACCCGGGGTGGCGAGGGGTTCGATCTGTGGCCGGGCATGGATGTGCGGCCCGGGGATGAAATCGTGGACAAAACCCGCTTCAGCGCCTTCGTCCCGGGCACTTGCGAGCTCGATGCACTGCTGCGCCGGCGCGGCATCGACACGGTCATCGTGTCCGGCACCATGACCAACTGCTGCTCCGAATCCACGGCGCGCGACGCCGCGCAGCGCAACTACAAGGTCATTTTCATGGCCGACGGCAACGCCACCCTTACCGATGCCGAGCACAACGCCACGCTGAACAATATGCAAGCCCTGTTCGCCGAGGTGCTGACGGTCGAGCAACTGGCCGGGCTGGTCGCCGCCAGCCGGGGCGTGACCGGCGCGCCGGCATAGGGGCTGGACGCACAGGGGTAAGCCACGATAGCCGCCGCTATCTGTTAAGTAGCGCCAGACACGCGCCTCCCCCGGGGGCGTCCGCGCCTGGCGCAAGGCGGAGCCTGAGTTTCGCGCCCCATCACCCTGTTGAAAATTCTTGCCGCCCATGCGCTTTTAGGCTATGATCGGCAATAAATGTAGTAGCCGCTACAATTTTTAGTAAACGCTACATTAAATACACAATGACGCCAGGCTCCCGAGAGGTCGGAATCGGCCCCGGCGCCATGAGCAAGACGATACGCAAGGAGCGCACGGCAATGATGACTGAGCATACGAAAGTGGATCACAGCATGGAAAATCTCGATTCGCTGGAGCCGACTTCGGCCGGACCCACCGTGCTCGAAAAATCCAAGCCGCGCAGCGCCAACATGGCCAGCAACAAGGTCGAGTGCAACGCCTGTCCGGTGCTGTGCCAGATTACCGAAGGCCGCACGGGCGCCTGCGACCGCTGGGGCAACGTCGACGGCGTGCTTACCCGCGTCGACCCCGTGGTCGTCATGCGCCGGCTGTCCGGCAAAGACGCTTCCGGCCAGCCGGCGGCTGGCGAAGCGGCAGTGGCCGCCACCAGCGAAGCGGGTCCGGATACCGAGCTGTTCGTCAGCGGCGTAGCGTCGGGCACCACTTACCCCGACTACAAGCCGGCGCCCTTCATCGTGGCCTCCAAGGCGCGCGGCGTCGACATGGTGACCGTGGTCACCGAAGGCATATTCAGCTACTGCAGCTTCAAGGTAAAGATCGACACCGACCGCTACCTGGGGCCGGAGCAGTCCAACATCCGCCACAAGGGCGAGATCGTCGGCCACGTCACCACGGCGGAATACGGCTCGCAAATGCTGTCGCTGGGCGGTGTGCATCACCTTACGGGCGGCAGCAAAAAAGAAGGCCGCATCACCTGCGACGTCATGATGGCCCTGGGCAACAAGCAGGCCGTGGAGCTCACCATCGACGGCGGCGCCCAGCTCGTGGTGCAGGCGGGCAAGGCGCCCATTGTGGACGGCAAGGAAGAGCAGCGCATGCGGGTCGGCTGCGGCTCGGCCACCATCGGCATCTTCGCCAAGCAGTGGTTCGGCCATGTCGACGAGGTCATCGTGGTGGACGACCATATCACCGGCGTGCTCACCGAGCACCAGGCCGGCCGCTGCCTGGATACCGTGCCGTCGGGCATCAAGATGAAGGGCCGCCGTTCCACGCCGGGCCGCTACTTCCAGGTGGCCAATCCCGGCAATGGCTGGGGCGGCACCGATATTTCAGACCCGCTATCCATCATCGAGGGCTTCGACCCCAAGGTGGCGCATCCCGGCTTGCGCCTGCTCATTACCTCGACCACGGGCGAGCACGCCGAGTATTTCGAGCTGGACGAAGCGCTTCAGCCGCAGCCCAAGCCCATGCCGGAGGTCTTGCGCAAAGTGGTCGACCGCATCGGCGAGAACTGCGAGCCATCGCTTTGCAGCGTCATGTTCCTGGGCGGGGCCGGCGGTTCGCTGCGGGCCGGCGTTACCGAAAACCCCATCTGGCTGACCAATTCCATCAAGCAGGCGCTGACCAATGTTACGTGCGGCGGGGCGCCGGCCTATGTGTGGGCCGGCGGCGGCATCACGGTCATGGTCGACGTCATGCGCATGCCCGACAACTCTTTCGGCTACGTGCCGACCCCGGCCATCGTGGCACCTATCGAGTTCACCATGGCGCTGGCCGACTACGAGCGGCTGGGCGGGCACATGGACAACGTGCGCACGATCGACGAAATCATGAAGACCGATCACCACCACCGCATCATCGACTGGCACGACCCGGCCAGCCCATGGCCCCTGGGCAACAAGCCTATGCTGGCCTAGGCGGTCATGGCCGAGGCAGCCGTGGCGATCATGCAGGAGCCTGTCGTCGCGCCTTCGGGCGCGATGCGGCTTGCGCTGGACGACGGCCGCTGGCATTTCCAGCACGGCCCCATCGATCTGATCATCCAGGCCGGCGGCGACGCCGACGCCGTGCGGCGCGCCACCGAAAACGCCTGGCTGCGCTTTGGCGCCATCCTGCCCGAACTGGTGGCCGAACTGGCGCAATTGCGCCAGCCGGTGCGCGGCGCCAATACCCTGCAGGGGCCGGTGGCGCGCCGCATGTACGAAGCCTGCGGGCCGCACAGCGCCCAGTTCATCACCCCGATGGCAGCGGTGGCCGGCGCGGTGGCCGACGAGATCATCGCCTTCTTTCGCAACGAGGCCGGCGTCGAGCGCGCCTATGTCAATAATGGCGGAGACATCGCCCTGCATCTTTCGGCAGGCCAGAGCTACAAGGTGGGCCTGTTCACGGATCTTGCCCGTTTCGATGGTTCCGACGAGCTCCAGCTCGACGGCGGTTTCGTCATCGATGCGGCGCTGCCGGTGCGCGGCATCGCCACCAGCGGCTGGCGCGGTCGCAGCTTCAGCCTGGGAATCGCCGACAGCGTCACGGTGCTTGCCTCGAACGCGGCAACGGCCGATGCCGCCGCCACCATCGTCGCCAATGCCGTCAACAGCGACCACCCCGCCGTGCGGCGGGCGCCGGCCTCCAGCCTCAAGGACGACACCGATCTGGGCGATTTGCCCGTGACCGTCGATGTGGGCGACCTGCCGTACAACGAGGTGCGGGCCGCGCTGGAAAAAGGCGCGGCAAGGGCCGGCGCCCTGCTGCGCGAAGGGGTGATACACGGCGCCGTGCTGGCGCTGCGCGGGGCAATGACCGTGGTTGGGCTGGATGAATTGAGCCGCAAATTCCTGTCAGGTGGACAGGACGCGGCAAGCGTTTGAATATCATGAGCAAAAAAGGAAGCGTATGTCAGAGTTGATCGAGGTGCGTACCGTTCTTACGCAGGCGGAGACGATTTATCACGAGTTCGGTCCGGTGGCCGGCAAGCCGTTGATCCGCGGCGCCGTGGCGGCGGTGCTCAAGAACCCCTATGCGGGCCGCTACGAGCCGAATATCCTGCCCATGATGGAAGAGCTGAACGCGGTGGGCCTGGAAATGGCGCACAGGCTGGTGGCCGCCATGGGGGTTCAGGCCGACGACATCGAGGGCTACGGCAAGGGCGCCATCGTGGGCGCCGCCGGCGAACTCGAGCACGGCGCGTTGTGGCACGTGCCGGGCGGCTATGCCATGCGCGAACTGCTGGGCTGGAAGGGCGACCGGGACAGCTACAAGCAGGGCCAGGGCGGCGGCCAGAAAGGCCTGGAGGCGGGCCGCGCGCTTTCCATCGTGCCTTCGACGAAAAAGGTCGGGGCGCCCGGCACGAAGCTGGATGTGCCCCTGACCCACGTTACGGCCAGCTATGTGCGCGGCCACTTCGACGCCATCGAAGTCTACGTGCCCGGCGCGCCGGCGGCCGACGAAGTGGTTTTCATTCTGGCCATGTCCACCGGCGCGCGCATCCACGAACGCGTCGGCGGTCTCAAGCCGGAGCAGATCAGCAAGTTCGACGGCTTGCGTTGAACCGGTCAGCGCGGGCCGGGCGGCCCGGCGCAAAAACTTGAACAGAGAGAGGACAAAATCATGAAGGCAAAGATCCGCAAACTGGTTGTGGTGGTCGACGAGACCCGCATTGAAATGAACAAGGAAGTAAAACCCGCCACGCGGCGCGCGGTGGCCATGGCCGTCATCGAGAACCCCTTCGCCGGCAAGTACGTCGAAAGTCTCGAAGAGCTTTCCGATATCGGCGAAGAGCTGGGCGGCCTGCTGGGTGACAAGTGCGTGCAGGCCCTGGGCATCCAGCCCGGCCAGGCCGAAAGCTACGGCAAGGGCGCCATTGTGGGCGAGGCCGGCGAGCTGGAGCATGCCGCGGCCATCCTGCATCCCAAGCTGGGCAAGCCTCTGCGCAAGGCGGTTGAAAAGGGCGCCGCCCTGGTGCCTTCGGCCAAGAAGATGGGCAGCCTGGGCTCGGCCATCGACGTGCCCCTGGGCCACAAGGACGCCGCGTTCGTGCGCAGCCACTTCGATGCCATCGAGGCGCGGGTTTCCGATGCGCCCCGCGCCAACGAAATCGTCGTGGCCGTGGCGGTGACCGATTCGGGCCGGCCGCTGCCGCGCGTGGGCGGCCTGCAGACAAGTGAAATCAAGGGCGAAGACGGCTTGCGCTAAGCCGGCTTGAAAAGGAGATTGCAATGGCTGTATCCGTACAAGAAGCCAAATCGGGCAAAGTGGTCATCAAGAACGTCGGGCTGATGCTGTCCGGCGATATGGAAAACCCCATCCTCGACGCCGACACCATCGTCGTCAACGACGGCCGCATCGCCGCCGTCGGCCGCTACAAGGATTGCGACGTCGAAGGCGCCAAAACAGTGATCGATTGCCGCGGCACGGCGGTGTCCCCCGGGCTGATCGACTCCCACGTCCACCCCGTGGCGGGCGACTGGACGCCGCGCCAGAACCAGCTCAGCTGGATCGAGTCTTCGCTGAACGGCGGGGTCACCACCATGATTTCCGCCGGCGAGGTGCATTACCCCGGACGGCCCAAGGACATCCTCGGGCTGAAGGCGCTGGCCATTACCTCGCAGCGCGCCTTCGACAATTTCCGTCCCGGCGGTGTCAAGGTGCATGCCGGCGCGCCGGTCATCGAAAAAGGCATGGTCGAATCCGACTTCAAGGAACTGGCCGAATCGGGCGTGAAGCTGCTGGGCGAAATCGGCCTGGGCAGCGTCAAGGCCGGCGACGAAGCCCGCCAGATGGTCGCCTGGGCGCGCAAGTACGGCATCCAAAGCACCATTCACACGGGCGGTCCGTCCGTGCCGGGTTCGGGCTTCATCGACAAAGATGTGGTGCTGGAGGCCGACTCCGACATCATCGGCCACATCAACGGCGGCCATACCTCGCTGCCCTACAAACAGGTTTGCGAACTGTGCGAACGCTCGTCGCGCGGCATCGAGCTGGTGCACAACGGCAACGAACGCATCGCCATTCTCACTGCCCGCCACGCACACGAGCTCAAGTGCCTGCATCGCGTCATTCTCGGCACCGACGGGCCGGCGGGTTCCGGCGTTCAGCCGCTGGGCATCCTGCGCATGGTGGCGCAGCTCTCCAGCCTGGCCGACATCCCCGCCGAAATCGCCTTCTGTTTCGCCACGGGCAACACCGCCCGCATGCGCGGCCTGGATTGCGGCCTGATCGAGGTGGGGCGCAGCGCCGACTTCGTGTTCATGGATCGCGCTCAGCACACGGCCGGCTCCAATTTGCTGGAAAGCGTGCAACTGGGCGACCTGCCCGGCGTGGGCATGGTCATGATCGATGGCATCGTGCGTTGCCAGCGCAGCCGCAACACCCCGCCCGCCACCGAAGTGCCGGTGGTCGAACATTAATCAGCCCGGAGAAACACAGGCATGGCAGCAGCATTGCAAGGCGTGACGGTACTCGATCTGTCGCGCATTTTGGCCGGTCCCTGGTCGACGCAGAATCTGGCCGACCTGGGCGCCGACGTCATCAAGGTCGAACGTCCGGGACAAGGCGACGATACCCGTACTTGGGGACCTCCCTTCGTTCAGGGCGTGGACGAAGGCGTCAAGGATGCTGCCTATTATTTCTGCTGCAATCGTGGCAAGCGCTCGGTGACGCTGGACTTCACGGTGGAGCAGGGCCGCGCCGTATTGCTGGAGCTGGTGCGCAAGGCCGATGTGCTGGTCGAAAACTACAAGGTCGGGGGACTGAAGAAATACGGGCTGGACTACGACAGCCTCTCCAAGGTCAACCCGAGGCTTGTTTATTGTTCCATTACCGGTTTCGGCCAGACGGGTCCCTACGCCGAGCGTCCCGGCTACGATGCGCTGGTCCAGGCCATGGGCGGGCTCATGAGCATTACCGGCGAGCCCGACACCACACCCGGCGGCGGGCCGCAGAAAGTGGGCGTGGCGGTGGTGGACGTCCTGACCGGCCTGTATGCGACATCGGCCATCCTGGCCGCGCTGTATCATCGCACGCAGTCGGGGCAGGGGCAGCACATCGACATCGCCCTGCTCGACGTGCAGGTTGCCGCCCTGGCCAACCAGGCCAGCAACTACGTGCTGGGCGGCCTGGTTCCCCAGCGCATCGGCAGCGCGCATCCGTCCATCGTGCCGTATCAGCCCTTTGCCTGCGCCGACGGCCACGTCATGCTGGCCATCGGCAACGACACGCAGTTTGCGGCATTTTGCCGCGCCGCCGGCTGCGAAGGCCTGGCGCAGGACGAACGCTTCCGCAGCAATGCATTGCGGGTTCAGAACCGCGAGGCGCTGATCGGCCTGCTGCACGAAAGAATGAGCCTGAAGACCGTGGATCAGTGGTGCCAGGTCGCCATCGAAAGCGGTTTTCCCTGCGGGCCCATCAACACCATCGACCGGGTATTCGCCGACCCGCAGGTGCAGGCGCGGTCGATGCGGGTAAGTGTGCCGTCCCAGGGCTATGGCGACGTCGACCTGGTGGCAAGCCCCATGCGCTTTTCGGGCACGCCCATAAGCTACGATGCCGGGCCGCCTTCGCTGGGCCAGGACACCGAGGCCGTATTGGGCGAACTGGGGCTGGATGCTGCGGCGATCGCGGCCTTGCGGGAGGCCAAGGCCATCTAGGGTTCGGCGCCTCAGCGTTCAGCGGTTCTGCCTTTTACTTGTTGCTCCAGGATATCGGTCGCACCGCCAGTCGCAGTCCCATCGCTTTGAGGATGGCGGTCAAGTTATTTAAAGCCGGATTGCCCTTTGGTGAAAGGGTGCGGTAAAGCTGCGTCGGATTCAGCCGAGCCTGTTCCGCTACCGCCTGCACGCCACCAAACGCCTGCGCAAGCTGGCGCAGCACGGACAGCAGTTCCGCCTGATCGCCGTCTTCCAGTATTCCGTTGATCACATCCAGTGCCAGCATCGGGTCGCTGCGATACAGCTCGGCCATTGCCTCGTCATGTCCTTTGCTTCTCATCGTCATCTCTCCGTTGCCAGTCCTGCCAATAACCCACTGCCCGGTCGAGGTCGGCGTTCTGCGTGCGTTTGTCTCCTCCGCATAGCAGCAGCACGATTCTGTGCCCCGCCTGGGCATAGTACACGCGGTAGCCAGGCCCCACATCGACACGCAGTTCCCAGACGCCGTCACGGCAGAACTTGTGGTCGCCGAAGTTGCCCTGCTCGATCCGGTTCACTCGCCGGATCACCGCTACCTTTGCCTGACGGTCGCGTAGGCGATTGAGCCACTTCAAGTAGAGATCGTTCTGCTCGTCAGCTGTCAGGTAGTGTTCTATCCGATATGAAGCCATTTTCGTTTATTAGCGAATAAAGATCAACTGGATCAAGCTGTTGGGTCGGCTGAGGCGATGGGTGTTGGCAGAGTATGGACGTAGCACATGAACATCGCCAAGGTCTTGTGCGCTGTTCATGTCATACTCGATGGGATTTTTTTGGGTGGAACTTCCGCAAGGGTGGCTGTGTGGCTACTTCAGCACCGATTTCAACAGCAGATCGCTGACGTAGCCGGCCCAGGCGTCCACATTGCCCTGTTCCATGAGGTCGGTGTTCAGGAAGGACGAGAAGGTGTAGCGGTTGGAAACGTAGAAGTACCCCAGCGACGTCATGGCGATGTACAGTTTTTCGCAGTCGACGTCGTTGCGGAACTTGCCCATTTCGATGCCGCGCTGGACGACCTGCTTGAGAATGGCGATGGCCGGCCTGGCGTATTGGTCGGCGGTCTTGGACTTGGCGATGTGCTTGCCTTTGTGCAGGTTCTCGGTGCCGAGCAGCACGATGATTTCCGGGTTGGCCAGGTAATACCGGAATGGGAACTCGACGATTTTCCGCAGCGAGGCGACCGGGTCGCTTAGGTCGAGCGGCAGTTTTTGCTCGGCCTCGAAGATGTCTTTGTAGGCGGCTTCCAGCACTTCGACGAACAGCTTTTCCTTGCTGCCGAAATAATAATAAATGAGGCTGTCGTACGATTTGGCCGCTTTCGAGATCTTGTCGACGCGCGCGCCGTCGTAGCCGTCCTTGGAGAAGATTTTCTTGGCTGCCCGCAGGATATTGCCCCGCGTGGTCTTGGCCGAGCGGGGGCGCGGCTTTTTTTCCGTGGCGACGGTGATGTCGGGCGTGCTCGCGATGCCGGATGCTTGCTGTTCGTCGTCTCGGGCTGTCATGTGATGGGTTTTCTCTGTAAGGGGAAAAAAATCAGCGTTCAGTCTAAAGCACAGCTGTAAGCCTTTGCAACCACGGGGTTTTGCCTTTGCTGGCCCGCTTCCGCGCGCGTAGCTTGCCCGGCTTGCTGCCCCCCCAAGGCGGCGCTTTTTACCTTGGGACGGCTCTGCAGCAAAAAAAGCTTTTCACTTGCGTCAAGTCAGTATACTATACTCATTAATGTAGTGAGCACTAAATAAATTAAATAGGATTTTCGGCAGGCGGTTTCAGCGGTTGATGCCGTTGCCGGCCTTGAGGATGGAGGAAACATGGACGCAATCAAAACGGATGTGGTGATCGTCGGCGCAGGGCCTTGCGGCCTGTTTGCGGTATTCGAGCTTGGGCTGCTGGATCTCAAGTGCCACGTGGTGGACGTGCTGGACAAGCCGGGCGGCCAATGCGCCGAGTTCTACCCCGAAAAACCCATTTACGACATTCCGGGCACGCCTTCATGCACCGGCCAGGAACTGACCGACAGGCTGCTGCAGCAGATCCGCCCGTTCGACCCCGAGTTCCACTACGGCGAAATGGTCGAGTCGCTCGAAAAGCTGGAAAACGGCAATTGGCTGTTGCGCACCGACGGGGGCAAGGTGTTCGAAGCGCCCGTCGTCGTCATCGCGGCGGGCGGCGGCAGCTTCATGCCCAAGAAGGTAACCCTGCCCAACGCGGCCGAATTCGAAGGAAAATCGCTGTTCTACGCGGTGCGCAAAATGGAGAACTTCCGCGACAAGAGACTGCTGATCGTGGGCGGCGGCGATTCGGCGCTGGACTGGACGCTGAACCTGCAGCCGCTGGCCAAATCCACCACCTTGATGCACCGACGCCAGGAGTTCCGGGCTGCGCCAGATTCGGTCAACAAGGCCTTCGGCATGGTCGATGCGGGCGGCTTGTCGTTCATTGCCGGCAATCTCAGCGGCCTGCACGGCAGCGATGGCCAGCTCGAAGCCGTGAGCATCAAGCCCACCGATGGCGGCGAGGAAATCCACCACGAATGCGACAACCTGCTGGTGTTCTACGGCCTGACCATGAAGCTGGGGCCGATCGCCGGCTTTGGCCTGAACCTGCACGAGAACCGGATCGTGGTCGACACCGAAAAGTTCGAGACCAGCGTGCCCGGCATTTTCGCCATCGGCGACATCAACTGGTATCCCGGCAAGCTCAAGCTGATTCTGTCGGGCTTCCACGAGGCCGCTCTTATGGCCCAGCAGGCCAAGCGCATCGCCCATCCCGGACAGAAAGTGCTGTTCCAATACACCACCACGTCCACCGCGCTGGTCAGCAAGCTGGGGGTGGCGGCATGAAGATCAACGTCATAGACCGCGAGGGCAGGCAGCACGAGCTGGAAGCGACGCCGGGCTGGAAGATCATGGAGGTCATCCGCGAGGCGGGGCTGGACATCAAGGCCGAATGCGGCGGCTGCTGCGTCTGTTCCACCTGTCACGTCTACGTGGACGATGCGTGGCTGGATCGCCTGCCGGCCATCGAAGAAGACGAAGAGGAAATCCTGGACGACGCCTGCGAGCTGAAACCGGCATCGCGGCTGTCGTGCCAACTGAAAATGGCCGAAGAGCTGGACGGCCTGACTGTTACCTTGGCCCCGGAGTGGGCGTAAACAACGATTCGGAGGACATATGGCTGAGTACGTATTGAACACTTGGTATCCGCTGGCGTGGTCGCGCGACATCACCGCCGGCGGGCTGCACAAGCGGCGCGTCGTGGCGAAGGACCTGGTGTTGTATCGCAATAGCGCCGGCAATGTGGTGGCGCATCTGGACATGTGCCCGCACCGCATGCTGCCCTTGTCGCAGGGCCGGCTCAAAGGCGATGCGCTCGAGTGCGGCTACCATGGCCTGCAGTTCGACTGCTCGGGCAAGTGCGTGCGCGTGCCGGGACAGGACATCATTCCGTCCAACGCATCGGTCGCCACCTACCCCACCCACGAAAACATGGGGCTGGTCTGGGTGTGGATGGGCGACCCCGCCCTGGCCGATACGTCTTTGGTCTATGACCTGCCGCAGTACCACGACGCAAACTGGAGCGCGGTGGAAGGCGATGCGCTGGAGATCGGCTGCCACTACCTGAACCTGGCCGACAATCTGTGCGATCCTGCCCATGTCAACTTCGTGCACCTGACCACCCTGGGTTCATCGGCCGGCGAGGACGTG
Organism: Eoetvoesiella sp.; assembly: GCF_035555955.1. NCBI lineage: Bacteria > Pseudomonadati > Pseudomonadota > Betaproteobacteria > Burkholderiales > Alcaligenaceae > Eoetvoesiella > Eoetvoesiella sp. Next base: position 121,646 of record NZ_DATMGA010000011.1, read on the forward strand.
CCCGTGCATCATGAGAAGCAGGATGGCGGTCTGGTGACCTGGCGCTGGATCAACGATGCGCCGGCCATTCCTCTGTTCCAGAAGTTCGGTAATTTCAAGGGGCATGTGGATCGCTGGCACTACTACCACTACCATGCGCCCAGCATCGCGATCATCGATTTTGGCAGCGCGGCAACCGGAACGGGCGCGGAAGAGGGCAACCGCGACGACTGCATCCAGATCTACGCCTGTCACTTCATGACGCCCGTCGACGAAAACACCACCATCGACCATTGGCTGCACGTCAAGAACTTCAGCGCCGACGAGGAAACCAACAAGGCGTTGTCGGCCGAGTTCCGTTCGGCCTTCCAGGAAGACAAGGCCATTCTCGAAGCCATCCACATCAACGAGCGCAAGTATCCCGACCATCGCCCCTTGAAGCTGGCCATCGATGCGTCGCCCACGCGCATGAGAAAAATGGTGCAGTCCATGATCGCGGCCGAGTCGGCGCCGAAAAAAGAAGAGGCATTGGCTTGATGGCGGCCGGGGGCAACGGCGGGGCGGTCGCATCCGCCAACGGCGAGTTTCCGTTCCTGCTGGGCTGCAACGGGCGCGGCGTGCAGGTGTCGTCGCTGGACAGGCCGGTTTCGCTGGACGAACTGCCCATCGGCGAGCAGTTCCGCCTGGTGAAGGAGTCGGGGGTCTTCGACTATTTCGACCGCATCCCGCTGCGCGAGAACTTCGCCGAGTACGAGCGGGCCATGCAAAAGTACGATCTGCCCGTGCATACGGCAAGCTGGTTCTACATGCTGGGCCGCGACGAGGCCCTGATGTACGACAACCTGGGAATCTGCCGCGACGTGGGCGCCAAGTGCCACAACATCATGACCTTCACGCACCATGCCGACGGCCATGTCCTGACGGACGACGAAATCGTGGCGCACTACATGGATGTCTACGAGCGCGGCCTGCAGCTGGGCGTGGAGCCGTCGTTCGAACTGCACGTGAACATGTGGACCGAGAGCATGGCGCGCGTGACGCCCATCGCGCGGCGCATCCAGGCCCAGGGCGTGCCGTTCAACTACACCATGGACTACAGCCATGTGAACTTCAAGATCGGCAATCCCCGCGAGCTGGATATTTCCGAATGCCGTGAGGCCGCGGAGTCGGGGGCCATGGTGCTGGATCCTTTCGAGGAAGGCTCCTTGTGCGACGAGTGGCTTGGCCTGGGCATCGTCAAGTGGATACAGCTGCGCACGGTGGGGCCCAACCAGCCTGAAAACCTGTGGGTGAAGAACGACGACGGTTCTTTTGCGCGCGGTATCCAGTATCCCATTGTGCGGCCCAAGCCCGGCGAATGGCATTCGCCGTGGCATGCCTACATGCTGGAGCCCTCCAAAGAGGCCATACGCAAGGCCTTGCGCTACCATGCCACGCATGCGAACAGCCCGCTGCGCTACATTACCACCGAAATGATCAACCTGGCCGATTACGGGCTGGGCGCCAAATACAATCTGTTCGAGCAGAATGTCGAGGCGGCGAAATTCATACGGCGGGCCTGGAAGGAAACCCAGGCGCTGAACGCGGCGGGGCTGCTTTAGCGATCACGATGGTATGGTGCGGCGCCTCCAGGCGGTGACAGCATTGCGCCAAGTTGCTCCGCCAGCTCGCGCACGACCTGCTCGCGGCGGGGGCCGGCTGTGCCGCTCCGCCCCGGCATCGACCATTCAGGGTGGCCTCGGGCTTCTTGCAATGCGTCGGGCACGCGGCCTTTGCGCAGCCCGGCTTCGAACCCGGCGAGTCCGTCGTGCGCGGCTTCCTGAAGGGGGGTGTTCGGGGCGTCAATGGCGTCTTGCCGCCCCGGCGCTGCATCCCTCAGGCTGATGGGCGCTTGCGCCGCGTGGCCGCGCGTTTCCAGGGCGCGCGCCAGCGCCGCCTGGCGCAAGGCCAGCAGGCACAGCACGGCATCGTCGACGCTGAGTTCCTGGTAGCCTTTGAGGCGGCCCAGGATGCGCTTGCCGTAGCGATCCACACCCTGCCATAGTCCGCCGGCCGCCGCGCCCACCAGCGCCGCCGCGCCAAGGCTCAAGCCCGCAGTGAACAGATCCACGGTCGCGCCCGCCATGGCCCCGGCGGCAATGCCTTTGGTCATGTGCAGGCCGGCGTCCTTGAGCGCCTGGGGATGGAATAAATCCATGCCCCAGCGTTCGCCTTCGAGAGGCAGCGGGTGATTGGGGAAGTCGCTGGCGTGGAAGTTGTAGCGCTTGAGCAGCGCGCGCACGCAGTCGGCTTCGCGTTCGCTGATCGCACTGCGCAAGGATTGCGTGGCCTGTTCCAGGGCGTCGTCGTCCGGCAGGCTGCTTAGCCGGTATGCGGCTGCATCGACCAGCAGTTCGGCGATCAGGCGGGCGGCATCGGTCCGGCGTATCCGGCGCTGGCGCAGGACATCGGCCTTGAGCGTTTGCAGCAGGGCCGCGTGCGTATCCAGCAGCAGGCCCAGCTTGTCGTAAAGCTGGGTTTCCCCGTCCAGCGCCGGCGCCACCGTATCGAATTCCGCGATGGCATGCAGGCCCAGGCGGGCAAGCGTTTCGCGCCATGCGCCGGCATGCGGGGCCGAGCCGTGCACGAAATTCAACACGGGCAGCAAGGGCCGGCCGCATGCGGCCAGGATGGCGAGCTCGTCCTTGTGCTTGCCCAGTACGGGGTCGCGCACGTCCACGACATACAGGCCCGCGTCGCATTCGAGCAGCTTGCGCACGACTCGGGCTTCCTGCTCGTAGCGGCTCCGGCTTTCGGGGGAGTCCAGGAAGCGGCGGATGCGGTCGGGGCCGTCCAGGCGCGGCGAACCCTCGGCCAGCAGGTCCATGTAGTCGAGCAGGCCGATGCCGTCTTCCATGCCGGGAGTGTCGAACAGTTCGACGACGCGCTTGCCGTCGACCAGCAGGCGCGCGCCCTCCACGTGGCGGGTGGTGCCCGGGCTGTCCCGCACCTGGCCGAACTCCGGGTCGCGCGTCAGCGTGCGCAGCAGCGAGGTCTTGCCGGTGTTGGTGTGCCCCACCACCGCCAGCCGCAGGCAATCGTCGCGGGCGTCAGGCATGGGCGGAGCCTCCTGGTGTCGAGGCCGCCAGCCAGTCCAGCGCGGCGGGCGTGTCGGTGCCGGCCTGTCCGGCGCTGATGCCGGCCGCGGCAAGGCGTTCGAGCCAGGCGGGCAGGCGGCTTTCCTGCGTGTTGCCGGGGGAGGCAAGCAGCAGGATGCGGGTCTGGCCGGCCAGGCTTGCGGCTTCGGCCACGAGGCCGATGGCGCCGCGATCCGGCGTCTGCCGTCCGTCGCAGACGATCAGCAGTTTGTCCGGCGCCTGGGCGTGCAGGTAGTCCAGCAGCGCTTTGCGTTGCGGCCCCGTATCGACGACGCCCAGATCGTGGACGTGCGCGGGCACGGGCGCGGGCGGCCAGGCGAGGCCGGGAGGCAGCTCCAGGCCGACCATCGACGGCCCCGGCTTGTCGTCGCCGTTGAACAAGGCATGCTGGCCTTGCGCCAGGCCGTCGTGGCCGGCCGGCGCGTCGATGCCCATTTTTTCGCTGGCGGGCTGCAGCCGCTCGCGCAGTTCGGCATAGCCCGGCAGGCTTTCGTCGATGGCGATGGAGGCGATGCCGCGCCGCGCGATGAAAATACTTGCCAGAAAGCCCGCCAACCGGGGCAGCAGGCCGTAGACGACAAGGCAGCCTATCAGCCAGCTCGACCAAAGCGCCTGCGCCGATTCGGGCAAGGCATGCAGGCCGTCGCTGGCGCGTATGGCGGCGTCGCCGGGCATGGCGAAGCCGAACAGGCCCGGCAGCCAGCCCAGGGCCTTGGTCAGCGCCACGAAGGTGTCGGGCGACAGCAGGGTGGTTTCCCAGTTGAAGCCATAGCGCTTGGCCGAGAGCACCGCCAGCATGGTCAGGAGCGCGCTGAGCATGGCGCCGACCCACAGGCCGTGGCTGACGGCGCTGAGGATCCAGCGCAGGCTGCCGTGGCGCGCCAGCAGTTCGGCCAGGGCTCGGGGAGCCAGGCCGCTGTCGGGCCCGCGCGCCAGCTTTTGAGTCAGCCAGAGCCAGGCCCGGCCGAGCCAGGCTCCGGTGTTTCGGCCATCGAGCGCGAAACTCAGCAGCCACAGGATGAAGGTGATGGCGTGCAGCCCCAGCAGGGCGGCCACGGCCAGCAGCAGGTTGACCGGCCGCGCGCCGTCGCCCAGCGCGCCCAGGGCCGTGCCGGCGCCAGCCAGGATGGCGGCCAGCAGCATGCCGGCAAGCGTCAGCCTGGCGATTTGCCGCCAGTGCAGGAGAATGCGATCGATGCCTTCGCGGCCTCCGATCAGCATGGCGCGCAGCAGGATTTTTTGAGGAAAGTCCGCGCCCGATGCGCGCACCTGCCGCAGTTCGCGCGAGTCGTCCAGCGGCCCCCAGTGTGCTTCGCGCAAGCGCAGGGTTTCGGCCAGCCAGTATGTATTGAGCGGGGAGCCGCTATTCATGCGAGTGTCCAGCCCGAGCACGGATACGTATTTGCCCGGCCGTGCCGCCAGCCGCGTGGCGCGTATCCGGATGCGGGCTCAAGTGCGGGCCGCCCGGGGAGCAAACCACTGTTCGAGCTTGTCGTTTGCCTGGGCCTTGATGTCGGGGGTGATGTAGACGGCAACCGTGGCCAGGGCGGCCGCGAGGATGCCGAGGTCGTCGGTATAGCCCAGTATGGGGGTCAAGTCGGGGATGGCGTCCAGCGGCAGGATGAGATAGCCGAGCGCCCCATAGATGACGCGCTTGGCCCAGGCCGGCGTTGCGCTGCTTTGCGTGGCGTAGTACAGGCACAGCGCTTTTTCAAGCACCTCGCGCCCGATGCTGCGAACCCGCGGCTCCAGCTTGCGCCAGAAGCGCGCGGGGCTGTATGCGCTTTGGTAACGGGAGTCGGTCATGCGCCCCTCCTGGATGGCAGTCGTGATCACAGAAGGATATTGTAGCGGCTTGTAGCGGCCTGGCCGTCCGGGTTGGCTTTGGCCGCTATTTGCTCGTGGCGATGGTGCGTCGCTCGGCTTCTGCGCCTATGTATTTCCATTGACCGTGCCTGACTTCGACCAGGACACGGCCGCGATGATCCAACCCGATATGATCTTGCGGGGTCATGTTGTAGACGCCGTTGACGCCCGGCAGTTCTCGAGTGCGCTCCAGGTTGTCCCGCAATGCCTGGCGGAATCCAGGCGTACCTGGTTTGGCGGACTTGAGCGCGGGTGGGATAGCGTTGGCGAGAAGCAGCCAGGCGTCCCAGGTTGACCCCGCAAAGGTCGAGCGGCTACCCGGGCCGTATTTCGTTTCGTAGGCATTGTTGAAGTCGACACCTGTTTTCTTGCTGAGCCTGGTATCCGGAAGTTGATCCGCAACCAGTACAGGGCCGACCGGGATCAGCGCGCCTTCGACTTGCTTGCCGCCGATACGCAGAAAATCCTTGCTGGTTACGCCGTGGGTGTAATAGATATTTCCCTTATAGCCTCGCTGGCGCAACTCGATGGGCGGCAATGCGGCCGGTGTACCGGAAGCGCCCACGAGTACGACATCGGGTTTGGCAGTGAGCAGCTTCAGTGTCTGGGCGGCAACGGAGGTGTCGGAGCGAGCATAGCGCTCATCGGCTATCACGGTAATCCCGGCCGCCGAAACGGCTTTCAGGAGCTCTGAATACCAGATGTCGCCGAGGCTGTCGGCAAAGCCTATGTAGCCAACAGTTTTTGCGCCGCGTGCAACCATGTCCTCGACAATGCACTGCGCCATCAATCCCACGGACTGGGTCGACTGAAACACCCACGCGCGTTTGTCTTTCGGGGGAATATAGGGTGTGATGATGACGATGGGCGTCTTGCTGTCGCTGGCAGCCGGTGTGGCGGCGGCTGCCGTCGGGTTGGTGTTCGGGCCGATGATCGCGTCTACGTTCCGCTCCGAGATCAGCTTGTGGGCGTTCTTGACCGCCGTAGTCGGGTCGCTAGCGTCGTCAAGCACGGTATAGTGAATTTTTTCTCCGTCGATGGAATCCGGCATCAACGCGACAGCACGTTTGATGTCGGTGCCAAGGATCGCCGCTGGCCCCGTCAAAGAAGCGATGACTCCGATATTGATGTCGGCCTGGGCCGTTTGCGAGGCGCTGGCGATGGCGGCCGCGAGCAGTATTGTGCGAGCATTCATTTGATAGTCTCCAGGTGAGCCGTTTGGTCGGTATCAATCTATGGCGGCACGGGTGTCCATGGCGGTTTTTGCCCCAGTCCCCGTGTTGTTCAATAGTGCCTGCTCGTTTGCTTCCGACCCAGGCATGTTTTGCATGACTGTCCAACGCTTGGTCTGGCGACCCTCGGCCAGTTCTTGAAGCTCTCTGGTCCAGAGCCGGCGCAGGTATTGCACACCGGCATCCGTGCGTGCAAGGCGCTCGGCCTCCCGGTTGGCGATGCGTCCCTGGCCCACTTGTCCGGCATAGTCTTCCACCAGCACCAGGTAGGGATGATCCAGCACGTCGGCAATGGAAATTCGGCCGGCGACGATGTCCTCGCCTACGTCCTTGATGGAGCGATGCTGGGCGCGTTGCTGCAGATACCATTCGTATTGCTTCTTGTAGGCTTCCTCTTGCCCTGGGAGAAGCCTGACTTGTTGCGTAGCAATGAACAAATGGTTTTCATCGTCCACAGGAGTGTGAAAGATGTAGGTGTCGCGCAGGGCCGGGCCGGCTCCCTGGTACGAGAGCGCATTGGGAGAGGGTACGAGCAGGCGCACCGTTGCCGGTTGAAACAGCACGACGGTGCGCTGGTCGCCATCGAGTTTGGTGCCGCGCTTTACGATTCCGTAGTCGGTTTCTTCGAACTTGATGCTGGACATGTCGTATCCGACGTGGATTCCGCCCCTTCGATGAGTCCATGACAGATGACAGTCGTCCCAGTCGTTTTCCCAGCTTTGGAAGTAGCTGCATCCCATCGGTTCCACGAATGACTCGGTGATTCCCTCGCCCTCGAAGACGGGGACGGGGGGAAATGCCGGCGGTTCGCCTTCTCCCAGGTAGGCCCAGATAAGGCCCAGATAGTCCTCGGTCGGGTAGGCGGCAATCTTGATCCGAGCCGCTTGTTCGGAGCTGCCCGAGGGCTGTTCGACACATTGGCCAGAGCCTGAGAACCTCCATCCGTGGTAAAGGCATCTGATCGAGTCTTCCTCGATCCATCCGGTCGATAGCTGGGTGCCGCGATGTGGGCAGTGTGGGGCTACGAGATGGGCCTTGCCTGTCGCTCCACGATAAAGCGTGAAGTCTTCTCCCAGTATTTTGATCGGCTTCGCCCTGCCTGCGGCGATATTGGCGGAAGTGTCCACAGGATGCCAGAACTGCCGCAGGTAGCGGCCGGCTAATGTGCCAGGCCCGACATTGTAGAAATTCTTGTAATCGATGACAGGTCTGGTGCTTGTCGTGCTGGATATGTGCTGCATGATGCATGCCCCCTTTTGTATGCGCGGATTTGATGGACGGTGGCGAAATGTGCTTAGCGCCCACATGCAGATAATAGGAAGCGATATGACAAGCCGGCACAACTCTGAAAAAAATGTTCATTGCATGGACGTTGTTGCGAGCATGGCGTAGGCATGCAATATGGCCGGCACAGAAAGAGCCGCGCCGCCGCTCTGCGCTGGGCGTTGGCGGTTGCGGTACTTTGCGGGAAGAAGGAAGAAGGGCGCTAGCTGCGTTTAGGCGGGGAAGGATTGCGACACGCTGCGCTGTAGCGCGAATATTCGGCTTCGATCCGGCTTGCGGCATCGCGCAGCGGGGGTAGATAGCGGCGTACCGCTGTTTCAGCTTCCATGGCCGATGTAATCCAGTTCAGATTCAAACATGCAAGCACGTGTTCTCCGGCCATCAATGGGACGGCTATGGTGGAAATTTTCTCGACCTGCCCTTTGATGCGCAGACCGTAGCCCCGTCGGCGTGTAAGTAGTAGCTCGGCCTCGACTTCCTTGGGAAGTTTCAGCGCTTCCCCATCGGGGTCTGGCCCCAGCGCCAGCATTTCGAGAATTGCGGTGCGTTCGGCTTGCGGGCAGAAAGCAAGATACGCTTTGCCGGTGGCTGTGCTAAGCATGGGAACACGCAAGCCCGCGGTCGCCCGGGTAATGGACAAGGCGCTGCGTTGATGCGTCGTTGCGCGGATGACCATGGCCCCGTTATCGTAAGTTGCGATGTCGGTCGGCCATACGACGGTATCGCAGAGTTCTGCCAGCACCGGGCGGCAAATCTCGGAGATCCAGTCTTCGTCTTTGTAGCCGTCGGCCAGAGATCGGATAAGCAGCGTCAGCCGGTAGGTGTCCCGAAGGCCTGGGCGCGTGACATAGCCGGCCATGCGCAGCGTTTCAAGCAGCCGATGCACAGTGGGACGAGGGAGTTTGGTGGCTTTTGCCAGTTGTGCACTCGTCCCTTCGCCCATTTCGGACAGGGCATGCAATACCATCAACCCTCGCTCCAGGCCGCGCACAGAAGGGTAGGTAGTGGAATCGCCGGAGCTCATTTTGGGTAATGACGAAAACTCCCTGCACGGGGTTGGCGTGCGGGGAGTGTGCTTGCTGCATTGATTGCGCGGATCAGGATTTTTTGGCGATGAGGCCGTAGACGAACAGCACGATGATGGCGCCCACGATGGAGCCTATCCAGCCGGCGCCTTCGCCCGGCGCGTACAGGCCCACGGCTGCGCCAAGATAGCCCGCCACGAGCGAACCCACGATACCCAGGATGACGGTGAGGATGATGCCGAGTTTTTGCTCGCCCGGCATGATGGCGCGGGCGATGAGGCCTACGATGAATCCGACGACGATCATGCTGATGATGCCCATGGCTGGCTCCTTTTTGTAGGTGGAATAGCGGGTTGCCTTGTCAGAGGATAAGGGTCATGCGGTATTGCCCATGATAGGGATGTCGCGGGTACGAGTCCAGCCTGTGCCCGCAAATTTCGTATCAAAAAGTTTAAATTGTTGGTATTGCAACTAGTTGACTTACCAACTTTTTGCGCATAGAATTTTTTGCAGACAAGTGCGCCGTGTTTGTTTTTCCCTGCACGGCTGCGAACTTGCACAACAATCACAATTCAGGAGACAACATGAAAGCACTCAGCTTGGGCGCCGTCGCGCTGGTGGCCGCGTCGATTTCCGGGTATGCCGCGGCAGATCCCGTCAAGGTCGGCATCATCGCCCCGTTCTCGGGCCCCTTTGCGCATTACGGCAAGTTGTTCAAGGACGGCGCCGAGTCGTATCTCGCCACGCAAAACGGCAAGTTCGGCGGCCATGAAATCAAGATCATCTACCGCGACAGCGGCGGCCCCAACCCCGGCGGCGTGAAAACCGCCGCGCAGGAACTCATCGTCAACGACAAGGTGGACTACCTGGGCGGCCTCGTGTTCACGCCCAATGCCATGGCCGTGGCGCCCCTGATCCAACAGTCCAAGACTCCCACTGTCATCTTCAACGCGGCGACCTCGGTCATTACCACCAAGTCCGATTATTTCGTGCGCACCTCGTACACGCTGTGGCAGGACACCGTGCCGCTTGCCAACTGGGCGCACAAGAACGGCATCACCAAGGTCGTCACGGCCGTCAGCGACTACGCTCCCGGCGTGGACGCCGAAAAGGCCTTTACGCAATCCTTCACCAAGGCGGGCGGCACCGTGGTCGAGAGCATACGCATGCCGCTCAGCACCAACGATTTCAGCCCCTATGCCCAGCGCATCAAGAACAGCGGCGCGCAAGCAGTGTACGTCTTCCTGCCGGGCGGGCCTCCCAACCTGGGCTTCGTCAACGCCTACAACCAGAACGGCTTGCGTGAAGCGGGCATCAAGTTCCTGGGCACGGCCGAAATGGACGAATTCGACCTGCAGAAGTTCGGCGATGCGGCAATCGGGCTGCATACCTCGTTTCATTATTCCGCCGCGCACGATTCCGACGCCAATCGCGCTTTCGACGCCGCCATGAAAAAGCAGGCTCCGGATGCGCTGCGCAACTACGCATCGGTCGGGGCCTTCGACGGCATGCACGTCATCCAGAAAATGGTCGAGGCCACCGATGGCAAGAGGGACGGCGCCAAGGCGATTGCGGCGATCAAGGGCTTTGCCTGGGAAAGTCCGCGCGGACCGGTCAAGATCGACCCCAAGACCCGCCACATTACCCAGAACGTCTATCTGCGCACGGTCGAGCGCGGCAGCGACGGCAAGCTCATCAACAAGGAAATCGAAAACTTCGGGCCTCAGGGCGACCACGGCCTGGAATAAGGCCCGGCCGGGCGCCACGCTCCTCCTAGTGCCCTGCCTGGCTAATTCTGATCCTTATCTTCGGCGCCTGGGCTCGCCATGCGGCGTTGCAAATCCTCGCGATAGCTACGGCTATCACTGTGGTTTGCGCCTTGCCTGACAAGCCCATGCATCCGAATATAAGTGATCGAACTAACCAGACAGGACACTAGGGGGCGTGGGGCTTGTCTTTAATATCGTTACGCAGGAGCGGACGTGCTGCAGCTGAGCAATATCTTGATCGACGGGGTCGTCTACGGAATGGTGCTGTTCGTCATCTCCGTAGGCCTCTCGGTCACCATGGGCCTGATGCGCTTCATCAATCTGGCCCATGGCGCCTTCGCCATGGCGGGCGGCTATGTCGCCGCCTGGCTTATCCGGGTCGAGGCCCTCCCGTTCTTCGCGGGCGTGGTCCTGGCCATCGTCGCCACCATGGCGCTGGCGGCCGTGCTCGAAACCTTCGTGTTCCGTTTCCTGTACGCCAAGTCCGAACTGCAGCAGGTCTTGTTCACCATAGGCTTCACGTTCGCGGCCATTGCGGTGGCCAGCTTTTTCGCGGGCGCCTACATCCAGCAGATTCCCCTGCCGGGCTGGCTGCATGGCTCGGTCACGCTGGGCGAGCGCACCCTGCCCGCGCAGCGGGTCATGGTGGTGGTTCTGGGGCTGGCGGTCGTGCTGCTGTTGTGGCTCATCATTGCCAGGACACGCTTCGGAATCTGGCTGCGGGCCTCGGTGGACAACGCCCCCATGTCGTCGTCGCTGGGCATCAATATCCGCCTGGTCCAATGCGCCACGTTCGCCTTCGGCGCCGGCCTGGCCGCATTGGGCGGAGTGCTGGGGGCCGAGCTCATGCCGCTCGAGCCCTACTATCCGCTCAAGTACCTGGTGCTCATGCTGGTCGTGGTGTCGGTGGGCGGCATGGGCAGCGTGTCTGGCACGCTGTGCGCCGCGCTGTTGCTGGGCATCGTGGATACCGCCAGCAAATACCTGGCGTCCGGCTTCGGCGACTTTTTCTTTTACGCGGCCATGATCATACTGCTGGCCGTGCGCCCCAACGGCATTTTGCGGAGACGATGATGCAGTTGTCCCAAGCTTCTTCGCCCATCGGCCGCGGCAGCTATTTTCCCTGGCAGTGGCATCTGGCCGGCCTGGTGCTGATTGTTGCGCTGTATTGGCTGTTCCCCGGCAATTTGTTGATGCTTACGCGCATAGCAACGCTTGCCATCCTGGTCATGTCGCTCGACCTGGTTACCGGTTACGCGGGGCTGCCCACGCTGGGCCACGCCGCCATGTATGGCGTCGGGGCCTATGGCGCGGCCTTGTGCGCCAAGTTTCTTACCGGCGATCCGCTGGCCGGCCTATTGGTGGCGGCGGCTGCCGGCGGCCTGCTGGCGCTGGTGGCCGGCGCTTTCCTGGTGCGCTACCAGGGGCTGGCGTTTCTTATGCTGACCATCGCCGTCGTGCAGATCATGCAGAACCTGGCCAGCAAGCTCAGCTTCATCACGGGCGGCGACGACGGCCTTTCGGGCTTTACGGTCTCGCCCATATTCGGCCGCTTCGAGTTCGACATGTTCGGCGTAACCGGCTATTGGTACAGCATGATCCTGTTGCTTCTCAGTTTCATCGTGCTTCAGCGGATAATGAGTTCGCCCTTCGGCCTGTGCTGCATGGGCATACGCGAAAACCGCGACCGCATGAGCGCCAACGGCACGCGCATCTATCCGCAACTGCTCAAGCTGTATGTCCTGGCCGGCGTGTTCGCCGGGCTGGCCGGCGGCATCACCGCCCAGGTCAATCAAATCGTGGGGCTGGACAGCCTGGGTTTCGAGCTGTCGGCCGAGGCGCTGGTAATGCTGGTGCTGGGCGGCTCGGGCAATCTGGTGGGCGGCATCGTCGGGACGGCCCTGTTCTCGGGCATTCACCATTTTGCCGCCACCGCCAATCCGTTCCACTGGCTGTTCGTCATCGGGGTCCTGCTCATGGTCGTCGTGTTTTTGCCCAAGGGCGTCATCCAGCTTGTGGCGCGCCGCCTCGGCAATAACGTGCTGGCGGTTTTCGGGAGGCGTGCATGAGCATTTTGCGTGTCGAACACCTAAGCAAAGCGTATGGCGGGCTCAAGGTCACGGACGACGTTTCCTTTACGCTGAAGCCCGGAGAACGCCTGGCCATCATCGGCCCAAATGGCGCGGGCAAGACCACCCTGGTCAGCCAGATCGCCGGGGCGCTGCAGTCCGACGGCGGCCGCATCTTCATGGCGGACGACAATGTCACGTCCTGGCCTGGCTACCGCCGCGTGGGACATGGCCTGGTCCGTACCTTTCAAATATCCAAGCTGGCGCCCGATATTCCCGTCCTCGATCAACTGGCGCTGGCCATCCACCAGCGCGACGGCAGCATCGGCAATATGTGGCGCCACAAAAATTCCTACGGCGCGGTGCTGGACGAAGCCCTGGCGATTCTGCGCGATCTGGGCCTGTCGCGGGCCGCGCAGCGCACGCCGTCCGAAATGGCCTATGGCGACCAGAGGCTGGTCGAAGTGGCGCTGGCCCTGGCCTTGAAGCCGCGGGTGCTGCTGCTGGACGAGCCCATGGCGGGCGTGCCAAAATCCGAGGCCCAGCTCATACTGGATGCACTGGAGCGCCTGCCCGCCGACCTGGCCGTCGTCATCATCGAACACGATATGGAGCTGGTCTTTCGTTTTGCGCACCGCATCCTGGTGCTGGCCAATGGCGCGGTCCTGGCCGACGGCGCGCCGGCCGAGATCCGCGGCAACGAGGTCGTGCGTGCGGTATACCTGGGCAAGGGGGGGCAGGCATGAGCAAGCTGCTGGAGTTTTCCAAGGTCGAGGCGGGCTACGGGCCCTTGACCGTGCTGCACGGGGTTTCTCTCGAGATTCACGCCGGCGAGCGCGTCTGCCTCATCGGGCGCAATGGCGTGGGCAAGTCGACGACTCTCAAGACCATCATGGGGCTTACCGACCGGCGCAGCGGAACGCTGAGCTGGGACGGCGCCGATATTACCCGCAGCGGCACGGTGGCGCGCTCGCGCATGGGCATAGGCTATGTGCCGCAGACGCGCGACGTCTTTCCTTCGCTCAGCGTCGAGGAAAACCTCATCGCGGGCTTGCGCAGCCGGCCGGCCCGCGACGTCGATCGCGCCTATCGCTTGTTTCCCCGCCTGCACGAACGCCGCAACAACGGCGGCGCCGAGCTTTCCGGCGGAGAACAGCAGATGCTGTCGGTGGCGCGCACATTGCTGGGGCGGCCGCGGCTGCTGTTGCTGGACGAGCCCCTGGAAGGCCTGGCGCCGATTATTTGCGAAGAATTGATGCACGCCTTCGATACGCTCAGCCGCGAGGAAGGCGTCGCCATTCTATTTGTAGAGCAGAAAGTGCAGGAAGCGCTTCAATTTGCCCAAAGGGCGGTGGTGCTGGATCATGGCGCGGTGGTTCACGAGGGGCCAACCTCTGAACTGCTGGCCGATCCCGGCATCGTGGATCGTCATATAGCCGTGGCGGATGCGCCGGCGTAGACGAGTGAATTTTTTTGGCAGGAGATAGCCATGAGCGAAACCCAAACCCAGGTCCGGGACGACATCGACGCGCCGCGTCTGGACATCGATCCGTTTTCCGACGATTTTCTCAACATGCCGTATCCGTATCACGAGCAGATGCGCGAGGCCGGCCCGGTGGTCTGGCTCGAGCCCTACCAGCTATGGGGCGTGGCGCGCCACGAGCCGGTCAAGGTGGGGCTGAACGACTGGCAAAGCTTCATTTCCTCGGCGGGCGTGGGGCTGGCCAATTTCCGCACTGAAAAGCCCTTCCGTCCGCCCAGCCTCATCCTGGAGGCCGACCCGCCGCTGCATACGCGTTCGCGCACGGTGCTTTCCCGCATCCTGTCCCCCAAAATGATGCAGACCGTGAAGGCCGAGTTCGAAATCCAGGCCAACAAGCTGGTCGACCGCCTGGTCGAGCAGGGCGAGATCGACGCCATCAAGGATCTGGCCAAGGTGTTTCCCCTGCGGGTGTTCCCCGATGCGCTGGGCCTGGCCGAAGAGGGGCGCGAAACGCTGCTGCTGTACGGAGACATGGTGTTCAACGCGTTCGGCCCGCGCAACCACGTGTTTCTCGATTCCGTAAAGCGCTACGAGCCGGTGCGCGAGTGGATCATGGATCACTGCCAGCGCTCCGAGCTGCGTCCGGGCGGGTTTGGCGACCTCGTCTACCAGGCTGCCGACGCGGGCGAGATTCCCCCCGAAGACGCGCCCTTGCTGGTACGTTCCTTCCTGTCGGCGGGGGTCGACACCACGGTCAACGGCATCGGCAACGCCATGTATTGCCTGGCCATGTTTCCCGACCAGTACGCCAAGCTGGCGGCGGCGCCCGCGCTGGCCCGCCAGACCTTCGAGGAATCGCTGCGTCTCGAGTCGGCCGTGCAGACGTTCTTCCGCACGGTGAACAAGCCGCTGGAATTCTACGGCGTGCCCATGCGCGAAAACGACAAGGTCATTTTCTTCCTGGCCGCGGCAAACCGCGATGGCCGCCAGTGGCCCAATCCCGAGGTCTTCGACATCGAGCGCAAGCCGGTCGGCCACATGGCTTTCGGCTCGGGCATCCATGGCTGCGTCGGGCAGACCGTGGCGCGCCTGGAAGGCGAACTGATTCTTTCCGCGCTTGCCAAGCGGGTGAAGCGCATCGAGATCACGGGTGAGCCGGTGCGCCGCTTGAACAACACCCTGAGGGCATTGGAGTCGCTGCCCCTTCGCTTGATTCCCCATTGATTTGCCGAAGCCTTGTCCGGTTGATCCATGAGCCCGGCCCGCTTGCGGCACCATCCGCGGCGGGGCGGCCAAAGTTTGAAAGGATGAAGAAGTGGTTAACGTAAAATATGTGCATAGTTCGGGCTCGGTCACCGAGCTGGAGGTTCCGGCCGGCACCAGCGTCATGCAGGCCGCCGTGAATCACGGGCTCGACGGCATCGTGGGCGAATGCGGCGGGGCCGCCATGTGCGCGACCTGTCACGTCTATGTCGACGAGGCCGACAGCGGCAAGTTCCCGCCCATCAGCCCGCCCGAACAAGAAATGCTGGACTGCACGGCCAGCCCTTTGCGGGAAACCAGCCGCCTGGGGTGTCAGCTGGTCGTCAAGGACGAGCACGATACTATTACGGTTTATTTGCCTGAAACGCAGCAATAGCCACGGCGGCTCTGCTGCTGGATTTTTTCGACGATGAAGAAAGATGTTTGCCCGCCCGCAGAGCACGAAGTACGAAGCACCATGAGCGCCGCCGGGAGCGGTTCGAAGGCTGCCGCCAGGAAGCGTCCTGCGCGGGCGGGCAAGGCCGGCCCCGGCTCATGGTCGGGCGGCTGGACTTCGACCGGTATCGACCTGGGCCACTATGCCCCCGCGTATTTCACCTTCATCGCGACCAAGATGGCATCGGGCGCGGCCGCCGTCTATCGCAAGCATTTCGGGGTGGGCATCGAAATCTGGCGTGTGCTGGTCATGCTGGCCATCGACGAAAAAGTATCGGTCAACATGGTGTGCAAATTGATCGGCATGGACAAAGGCTCGGTCAGCCGCTGCTTCAAGAGCATGTATGAAAAAGGCTTGATCACGTTTTCGACCGACCCCGCGGATGGCCGGGTGCGCTATGCAACGCTTACCCAGGCGGGACGCGAGAAGCACGACCAGATCAAGATGGTGGCGCTCGAGCGGGAAAGAGCGCTGCTCTCGTGCATCTCTCCCGAGGAAACCGAGGTTTTGATTAAACTGCTACATCGGCTGCACATCAATCTGCCCAATGTCGAAAAGGCGACGGCGGCCTATGTGCATGAACACCTGGCGGGCCGGTAGGCGCCGGCGGGATTGGCCGGGCGGGGCGAGCAGTCATGAATGGACAAGAAAGGAGTGGCGTGGTGAAGAGGATAGTCGTAGTGGGCGGCGGGCATGCGGCGGCGCAGTTTTGCGCCAGCATGATCGAATCGAAGGAAGACATTCAGCTTTTGCTGGTGAGCGATGAGGCTCACTTGCCGTATCAACGGCCGCCCCTGTCCAAGACCTACCTGAAAGACGACGCGCCCGAGGCGGCGCTGCTGCGCGCGGCCAGCTACTATGCCGACCACAATGTCGCCGTGCGCCTGGGCGGCAAGGTGGCCGACATCGACCGCGCCAGCCAGACCATCGGACTGGAAGGCGGCGAGCGCATACCCTACGACGTGCTGGTGCTGGCCACCGGCACGCGGGCCCGCACCCTGCCGCTGTTCGAAGGCGGGCATGCCAACGTCTTTACCTTGCGCACGCTGGACGACGCGGCTCGCCTGCGCGAGCGTCTTCAATCGGCGCAGAACCTGCTGGTGGTCGGTGGCGGCTTCATCGGCCTTGAAATCGCCGCCACCTCGGCGCAACTGGGCAAGTCGGTAACTCTGCTCGAGGCGGCGCCAAGGCTGCTTGGGCGTTCTTCCTCGCCGGAAGTGTCCGCCTATCTGCTGGAAAAGCACCGCGCGGCGGGCGTCGACATCCGCGTTCAAACCGCCATCGACCGCGTCGACGTTCAGGGCGAGGCGGTGAAAGGTGTTTGGGTGGGTAACGAGTACCTGCCCGTCGACGTCATCGTGGTGGGCATCGGCGCGGTGCCCAACGACGATCTGGCGCGCCAGGCCGGCCTGGCGTGCGATAACGGGGTGGTGGTGGACGCCCATATGCGCACCAGCGATCCGGCGATCCTGGCCATCGGCGACTGCACGGCGTTTCCGTCGGCGGCGCTCGGGCGCCGTATCCGTCTGGAGTCGGTGCAGAATGCCAACGACCAGGCGCGCTGCGCGGCCCTTACCGTGACCGGCAAGCCTGCGCCTTATACGGCCTTGCCGTGGTTCTGGTCGGACCAGGGCGCCGTGCGCATCCAGATAGCGGGCGTGCCCGAGCAGGATCATGTCCGCGTGGTGCGCGGCGATCCTTCCCAGGGCAAGTTCTCGGTGCTGTATTTCGAGGGCGACGTTCTGACGTCGGTCGAGTCCATCAATGCCGCCGCCGACCACATCGCCGCCCGCAAGCTCATTACGGCCCGCACTCCCATCCCCATGGAAAGGGCGGCCGATCCGGCGATTCCACTAAAAGACGTGGCGGCCAGCACGGCGGCCTAGCGCGCTGAGGCGAATTAGCCGAACAGTGCGGTAGCGTTGAGGAAGCTTCCGCCGCCCGCGCTCGTGATTCAGCTTTGAGCCGGCCTTCGGGTCGGCTTTTCCATGCCTATGTAAATGGACCGTCCCGCCCCCATCCCGAAGAGGAAGCTGCCTGTCAGCAGCAGGGTGAAGAACACCGCGACGGCGTGCCAGTTGCCGGTAAGCTCGTGCAGCAGGCCCACCGCGAAGGGGCCGACGGCGGCGACGATATAGCCCACGCCCTGCGCCATGCCAGACAGGGCGACCGCGATTTGCGGCGTGGGCGAGCGCAGCACCAGCAGGGCCAGGGCGATGCTGAACACCCCGCCCAGCCCCAAGCCCATGACCGTGGTCCATAGCCATACCTGGCTTAGCGGCATGTAGATGATGCCCAGCAGACCGACCAGCGTCATGACGACCAGCACGCCGATGGCGCAGCGCTGGTCTTTGCCGCGGGTGGCCATCCACGGCGCCGACAGCGACGTGATCAACTGCATGCCCATGGCCACCGACAGAGCCAGCCCGGCGGTGACCTGGGTGAGGCCGCGGTCGATGAGAATGAAAGGCAGCCAGCCGAAAACGCAATAGGCGATGGCCGATTGCAGGCCCATGAATAGCGTGACCTGCCAGGCCAGCGGGCTGGAGCGCAGCCGGGGGGCCGGTGCGCGGGCCTTGGCCTGCTGCAGGGGGCCGGGCTGGATCTGGGGCCACCAGATCAGGGCGGTGGCCAGGGCCGGAATCAGCCAGAAGGCCAGAGCAAGCCGCCAGCCGCTGCCGGGCAGGTTCTGGATGGGCACCGTAGCGCCGGCCGCGATGGCCGCGCCCAGGCACAGGGCCGTGGAATACAGCCCCATCATCATGCCGGCCTGGGTGGGGAAATGATGCTTGATGATGCTGGGCAGCAGAACCATGATGACGCTGATGCTGGCGCCGGCGACCAGCGTTCCGGCGAACAGGCCCGTGATGCCGAACAGGCTGCGCAGCGCAATGCCGAAGGCCAGGAGCAGCAAGCTCAGGAAAATGATGCGTTCGCTCGAAAGGTAGCGCAGCAGCCTGGGCACGAAGGGCGCGAAGATGCCGAAGCACAGAATGGGCAGGGTGATGAGAAAACCGCTGGCCGAGGCGGACAGGTGCAGGCTGTTTTGAACCGAATCGAGAACCGGCCCCAGGCTGATCAGGGCGGGACGCAGGTTGGCCGCAACCAGCATGAGCGCGATCACCAGAATCAGTCCGCCGGTGGAGCGGGAGGGAGCGGCGTTTGGCTGGGGGGTGTTCTGTTGCGGCTGCATGGATATTGTTTGTGTACTTAATAAATTGGCATATTACGACAGTGTGCCACAATACCGGCGTCCAGCGCAGGATTCGATCAGGCCGCGCCCAGCCGCGGCGGCTTGCATCGTGGCAGGGTGCATGCCGTGTTTTAATGCGCTTGTCGCCACCCTCCTCGCCGTGGAAATCCAAGAACCGTATGCAGGCAACCGTCAACGCCCCCGCCGACTCGTCCAACCAGGCCGCCTACCTCGTCGTATTGGCGGGAATATGCGCAGCCCTGCATATCTGGAAGCTGCCCCCCGCCTTGCCGGAACTGCAAAAAGAACTGGGCCTGAGCCTGGTGGAGTCGGGCTTCCTGCTTTCCCTGGTGCAGATGGCAGGCATGACCCTGGGGCTGACGGTGGGGCTTTTCGCCGAGAAGATCGGCCTGCGGCGCTGCGTGCTGGTGGGCTTGCTGCTGTTGAGCGCGGCTTCGGCCGGCGGCACGGTTTTCGGCGACAAGACGGCGTTGCTGGTGTTCAGGGCCCTGGAAGGCTGCGGCTTTCTCATGGTGACCATGCCCGCGCCCGGCCTCATCCGCCGCCTGGTCCAGCCTGCGGTGCTGGCGCGGGTGCTGGGCGTGTGGGGCTGTTATATGCCCATCGGCACCGTCATCATCCTGCTGTTCGGTTCCTGGCTGCTGAGCCTGGCCGATTGGCGCCTGCTGTGGTGGCTGATGGCCGCAGTGACTTTCGTTATGCTGGCCGCCATTGCCCGGTGGGTGCCGGCGGATTCCGCCAGAGCCGCCGGGCCGCAGCCTGATAGGCCGGCGGCGGATTCGGGCTGGGGCATCGTCAAGGCCACCTTGACCTCGCGCGATATCTGGTTCGCGGCGTTGTGCTTCGGCGCCTATTCAGGGCAGTGGGTGGCCATCATCGGCTTTCTGCCCTCCATTTACGTAGCCGCCGGCATTTCGGGAACGGCGGCGGGCGTCATGACGGCCATCGTGGCGGGTTCGAACGCCTTCGGCAACCTGGCGGCGGGACGTCTGCTGCAGCGCGGGGTCAAGCCGCCGGTCTTGCTGTGCACCGGGTTTGCCGTCATGGCTGCCGGTGCGTTTTGCGCCTTCGCGCTCGACATCCCCGCCACCGCCAAGTTTATTTCCGTGCTGCTGTTCTCCGCGGTGGGCGGGCTGATTCCCACCACGCTCTTCCTGCTGGGAATACGCCTGGCGCCGTCGGTGCGCGCGACGTCGACCTCCATTGGCTGGCTGCAGCAGTGTTCGTCATTCGGCCAGTTTGCCGGGCCTCCCCTGGTGGCCTGGGTGGCGACCCAGGCCGGCGGCTGGCAATGGACCTGGCTGGCGACGGGCTTGTGCGCACTGGGCGGAATCGCCATGGCGACGCGCCTGGGCAAGGGAAAGGTCTGATCCGGCCTGTGTGCCCATCGCGGCGCCGCGCGGACGGCGCGACCGGCGTTTTCCCAGGCCGAAGCTGGATATGTTCTGCGCGGCGGCGATGGCGTGAGGCGTTTCCCCGTACTCTTTAATTAATAATTTTAAGAATCATTATCATTATGATAATATCTGTGGCCTGGGAATCCGCTTGGTGAGTTGCGGGGCGGCTCGTCCAGAGGTTTCCCAAGTCAAAAACAATCAATCGGAACCGGCCGGGATCAGGCCGCGTCGTTGCGGGCCCTTGGGGTGGGCGCGCATCGAAGGGCGGAGCCTGGATCGGATCCGGATAGCATCGCGGCTGGACGGCCTGTGGGCTTCCAGCGCGGTGCGCATTCAAGGCATGGCAATGTTCAACAAGGTTCGGCGATGGGGCGCCTATGCGCGGCGGGCAGTGGTTTTGGCCGCAGGTTTGTCATTGGGGGCGGCCAGCATGGCGGCGTCGGCCGCGACGGCTTTGTTCCTGACCACCAGCAACGTGCCGGCCGGCAAGTTCCAGGTGCTTGGCGCCATCGCCCAGCCTTATGGCATCGAGGTGGACTACCGCTATATCGGCGACCTGCCCGCCGACGTGGATGAAGGGCTGTTCAAGGGCTACGACATCGTCTTTGTGGACACCTACCAGCAAAGCGCGGTGCGGGCCAAGCTGGTCAAGGCATTGCCGGGCCTGAAGGTTCCCATGGCCTGGCTGTACGACAAGTCGCCGTCGGCCAGCGGCCTGAGCAAGGAAATGGGCGTGCGGCTGGCCGATTATTACTCCAACGGCGGGCGCGCGAACTTCGAGAATTTCTTCGCCACCGTCGCCGCCTTGCTGGCGGGGCGTGAGCCGCAGGGCATCGCCGACCCGGTCGAGTTTCCCGAAACCGCCATCTATCACCCCAAGGCGCCGGGGCTGCTGTTTGCCGATACCATGGCGTACCTGAAATGGAAGGGTGTCGACCCGGACAAGCACGCGCCGATCGTGGGAATTTCCTTTCACCAGCAGTACGTGTCGGCCATGCAGACCCGGCTGATCGACGACATCATCGCCCGGGTGGAAGCCGCCGGCGCCGTGCCCATTGCCTATTACCATTCGGTATCCGACGACACCGCCAACCAGCGCATGCTGGCGCCGCAAGGCCGGACGCTGGCCAGTGTCCTCATCAGCACACGCATCATGCTCAGCACCGAAGGGCCGCGCGCCGAATTCGAAAAACTGGGCATACCCGTCATCCAGGCCACGCCCTACCGGCGCGGCGACGCCAGCCAATGGGAGGCCGACCCGCAGGGCGTGCAGATGATGGACGTGCCTTTCTACATGTCGCAGTCCGAATACACGGGCATTACCGATATCCAGATCGCGTCGGCCTTCGACGCCAAGGACCAGCAGCTTACGCCCATTGCGCCGCAGATGGATGCCGTGGTGGGCAAGGCTTTGCGGCTGGCGGCGTTGCAGCGCAAGCCCAATGCCGAGAAAAAGGTCACCGTGTTTTTCTGGAACTACCCCCCGGGCGAGAAGAATCTGTCGGCTTCTTTCATGAACCTGCCGCACAGCCTCATGGGCACGCTGGCCGCCATGAAGGAAGCCGGGTACGCGACGCAACCCATCGACGAGCCGGCGCTGATCGAGAAGCTGCAGCGCCTGCTGGCGCCGCAGTACCGCCCGGACATGCTCAAGCCCTTGCTGGACGATGGCCTGGCGGCCTGCCTGCCGCTGGCTGATTACGTGCGCTGGTTCGAGGCGCAGCCCGAGAAAGTGCGCAGCGAAATGCTCGAGCGCTGGGGCGAGCCCGAAAAGTCGCGCATGGTGGTGCGCGAAGGCGGAAACGCGTATTTCGTGATTCCCCGCCTTTTGCTGGGCAATATCGCCATCATGCCGCAGCCGCCGCGCAGCGATCAGTCCGAGGACAAGGAAAAGGCGCTGTACCATTCGACCTCCGCGCTGCCCACGCATTTCTACCTGGCCGTTTACTTGTGGGCGCGCGAGCAGCAGCAGTCCGATGCCTTCGTGCATTTCGGCACGCACGGCTCGCAAGAGTGGATGCCGGGCAAGGAGCGAGGCCTGTCGGTGTACGACTATCCCATGCTGGTGCTGGGCAATGTGCCGGTGGTGTATCCCTACATCGCCGACAACATCGGCGAAGCCCAGCAGGCGCGGCGCCGCGGCCGGGCGGTCATTGTCAGCCATCAGCCGCCGCCCTTCCAGCCGGCCGGGCTGCACGACGCCCTCACCGAAACCCACAATCTGCTGCACCAGTGGCTGAACCAGGGTGAGGGCGCGGTGCGCGACCAGATCAAGGCCGACCTGCTGGAGCGGGCAGCCAGCGAGCGCATACTGCCGGACCTGGGCTGGACGCGCGAGCGCGCGGCCGCCGAGTTCCCGGCCTTCATCGACCTGCTGCACAGCCATCTGCATGAACTGGCCCAGACGGCGCAGCCGCTGGGGCTGCACACCCTGGGCCGCGCGCCCGAGACCAGGCACAGGCTTTCCACCGTGCTGCTGATGCTGGGCCATCCGTTCTGGGAGGCCGCCGCCGCCAACGCCGGCACCGCGCAAGCCGACCTGGACGAAGCCGTCGTCGGCGATTACGACAAGCTGGCCGAGACGGCGCCGTATGCGCTGCTCAAGCAGGTGGTGGTGGACGGCCAGGATCCCGGCCCCGTATCGCCGCAACTCAAGGCCATGCTCGAGCAGGCGCGCGGCTGGTATGCCGACATCGGCGCCGCCAACGAGATGCCGGCCGTCATCGCGGCACTGGCGGGCCGCTATATCCCGACTTCTTACGGCGGCGATCCCATCAAGAACCCCGAGGCTTATCCGACAGGCCGCAATCTGTACGGGTTCGATCCGTCGCGCGTGCCCACCAGGCAGGCCTGGGAAGCCGGCCGCCAGGCGGCCGAGCAATTGCTGGAAGCGCATCGCCAGTCCAGCGGCCGCTTGCCGCGCAAGCTCACGTTTTCGCTATGGTCGGTGGAAACCATGCGCCATCAGGGCCTGCTCGAAGCCCAGGCTTTGTGGCTGATGGGCGTGCAGCCGGTGTGGGACAAGGGCGGGCGCGTGGTCGGTGTGGAGCTGGTGGATCGCAAGACGCTGGGCCGTCCCCGCGTGGACGTGGTGCTGTCGGCCACGGGCCTGTATCGCGATCACTTCCCCAATGTGCTCAAGCAACTGGCGCACGCGGCGCAGCTGGCGTCCCTGGCCGAGGAGGCCGACAACCCGGTTGCCGAGAACGCCAGGCGCATCGAGGCCCGGCTCAGGCAGGAGGGCGTGGCGCCGGGCGATGCTAAGCTGGCCGGCCAGACCCGCATCTTCTCGTCGGCGTCGGGGCAGTATGGCACGGGCCTGGACGATGCCACGCTGGCCACCGACACCTGGAACGGCAAGGAAGAGGGCGATAAAAAACTGGCCGCGCTGTACTTGTCGAAGATGAAATTCGCCTACGGTCCCGACGAAAGCAAGTGGGGGGCGGAAGGCGTCGCCGGCAGCGCCGCCAATCTGTATGCCGAGCAATTGCGCGGCACGGAAGGCGCCGTGCTGTCGCGCACCTCCAATACCTACGGCATGCTGACCACCGACGACCCCTTCCAGTACCTGGGCGGCATCGGCCTGGCCGTGCGCAGCCTGGATGGCAAGGCGCCCGAGCTGTATATCTCCAACCTGCGCGGCGGCGGGGCCGGCAAGGTCGAGGGCGCGGCCGGCTTCCTGGCCAAGGAGCTGGCCACGCGCCAGTTCCATCCGGGCTATATCAAGGCCCTGATGGCCGAAGGCTATGCTGGAACGCTCAGCGTGCTGGACGCCACCAATAATTTCTGGGGCTGGACTTCGGTGGCGCGCGAAATCGTGCGCGATGACCAGTGGCAGGAAATGGTCGACGTATATGTCAACGACAAATACAAGCTGGGCCTGAAGGAGTGGTTCGAGAAGGAAAACCCGCATGCACTGGCCCAGACCATGGAACGCATGTTGGAGGCCGCGCGCCAGGGGTATTGGCAGGCCGACCCGCAAACCGTGCAGATGCTCAAGGAGCGCTACAACGACCTGGCGGCGCGCTACGACGTGCGCAGCGACAACGCCCGCTTCCTGGAGTATGTGGCGGCCGGCGAGCCGGTGAAGGCCGAGATGCTGGCGTCGCCAACGCCGGATACTGCCCAGGCGAACCGGGCGCCCGAGCAGCCTCAGGCACAGCAGCAGCCAGCGCCGGACGATGCGGCACTGGAGCAGGTCACCGGCATGAAACTGGAGAAAGTCGGCGCCAACGCCGAGCCCGACCATACCCTGTATTTCGTGCTGGCCTTTTTGCTGCTGGTCGTCGCCGCGGGCGCCTTGCGCCAGGCGCGGCCGGTGCGCGTGCGGGCGGGCTAGGGCCTGTTAACAGGCCCTAGTGTCAGCGCCAGGCGGGGCGAAGACGAGGCCGGCGTGATGGCCACGGATCCAGCTGGCTGGACGCCGGCTGCGGGCAATCGGGCCCGCAACGAATTTATTCCATTGCTGTAATGAAAAGGAAGTTGCATGAGTCATGTTCTTGAAAGCTTGATGTACCAGGTGGGACAGGTATTTCTGATTCCCACCCTGGTGGCCATTTCGGTGCTGTTCCTGTATGCCTTGTATGCGCTGGGCGCGTTTGCCATGGCTTATTCCCAGCGCCGCGGCCAGGCCATCGACGGCGCTTCGCATCGCCAGCGCAGCTTCGAGCTGCTGCGCTGGGCCCATGCCAATCCGGATGCCTCGCAGGACGACCTGGACGTGGCCGCGCACAAGCTGCTGGAAGTGCCGCGCATCGTCACTCGCGTAACGCCCATGCTGGGCCTGGTCGCCACCATGATTCCCATGGGGCCGGCGCTGAAGGGCCTTTCGGACGGCAATCTGGCTTCGGTGTCGGAAAACCTGGCCATTGCCTTCTCGGCGGTGATCCTGGCCCTCATTGCCGCCGCCATCACTTATTGGATCGTTTCCGTGAAGCGGCGCTGGCTGGCTGAGGAACTGGCCTGGCTGCAGGCGCCGGCCCGCTTCGACGCGCACGCGGCCGGGAGAAAGACGGCATGAAGTTCCTGGAGGAAACGGAGTCCGACGACCCCATTTTGTCGGTCGTGAACCTGATCGACATCTTCCTGGTGATCATCGCGGCGCTGTTGATCACCATCGCCCAGAACCCCTTGCTGGATCCCTTTACGAAGAAAGACGTGACCATCATCACGGATCCAGGCAAGGAAACGATGGAAATGATCGTCAAGAAGGGCGAGAAGATCGAACGCTACAAAGCCAACGGGCAGACCGGGCAGGGCGAGGGCTCCAAGGCCGGCGTGGCCTACCGCATGAAGGACGGCACCGTCGTCTACGTTCCCGAGCCCGGTTCGGCCCGGTGACCTGGGGCGCCGGCGCGGTTCCGCGCCAGAGGCTGTTGTCGTCCTGGCCCGGCCTCGTGATGGTTACGGTTGTTCCTGCGGTGTGCGTCTTGCCTGGCGAGTCCGGGCATCCGGCGTTGAACGCTCGAGCCAGCCAAGCGGCTAAGCCGACAACTGGCTGAGAAGCGCGTCGCGCGTGTTGCGGATTTGTTCCTTGACGATTTCGTGGGCCTTGGTTGTCTTGCGGTCGCCCATCCAGGTAAGCCCCACATGGATGCAGGTGTCGGGCAGGCCCAGCGGCAGCATCGCCAGCAGGCCCATGCGCTGGAAATGCTCGGCCAGTACGCGCGAAAGGAAGGCCACGGCATCGGTGAACTGCAGGACGCCCACATTCGTGAAGGTCGACAGCGACTCCAGGTGCCGGTGTGGAATATCGACGGCGTGCCGGGCGAGGAAGTCGTCGATGGACGCCCGGGTGGAGGCATCCTGGGTGGGCAGGATCATCGAGCAGCCCGACAGCGCATCCCATTGCAGGTTGTCGATTTTTGTCAGGGGGTGATCCTTGCGCGCGACCACCACAATGGGATCCTCATACAGAAGCTCGGTCTTGAATTCGGCGCCCAGCGGCCGCTGGGGCAGGTTGCCAAGCACGAAGTCGATGTCGCCGGCCCGCAGCATGGGCACCAGGGCGTCCATGGTGCCTTCGCGGATCGACAGGGTGATGTCGGCGTTGCTCTTGTTCAGGTCGGTGACGAAGCGCGGCACCAGCACCCCGGCCGCTGCGGGCAGCACGCCCATGGAGATGCGGGCGATGCGTCCTTCGGCAATGTCCAGCAGTTCTTCCTCGATGCTGACCATGCGCCGCAGGATGTCGCGCGCGTGCCGAACCAGGCATTCGCCGTACTCGGACGGCTCCATGCCGCGTGTGGTTCTGGTGAATAGGGAAAACCCCAGGTTTGCTTCCAGCGAGGCCAGGGCCTTGGAGATGGCCGGCTGGCTGACGTTGAGGTAGCCGGCGGCGCGTCCGATGCTGCGAAAGTTGTCCAGAGCCACCAATAGCTGGAGATGGCTGAACTTGAGGTTGGAACGGATGTACCAATTTAGTTTGGCCATGAGGGCTGCGCCGAATTTTATATAACCTAATGGTAATAAATCCCACGTCAAAATTCAATAGACCTAACCTTTTCCTCGTCAGAAACTACGCCATCGCAATCATGATTGCATAACGGCTTGCCGCGGGACTGTGCGGTTTCCGCAAGCCGGCCGACCAACCAACGAGGAGACGGAAGTGAAAAAATGGACGATGGGCTTTCAGGCAGCGGGGGCGGCGGCGCTCCTGATGGGTTCGGTCGCGGCGCATGCGGCCTGGTATCCGCTGGACGTCGAGATGATGAACCCCGACGGCAGCCGCACGCCAGCCAAGTACGAGGCCTTGCCCAAGGCCGAGAAGCCCTGGAATGTCTGCGTGTCGTTCCCGCACATGAAGGATTCGTTCTGGCTGGCCGCCGACTACGGCGTGACCGAGGAGGCCAAGCGCCTGGGCGTGAACCTGCAGGTCATGGATGCGGGCGGCTATACCGAGCTGAACAACCAGATCTCGCAGATCGAAAATTGCGTGGCCGGCGGAGCCAAGGCCGTGGTCATCGGCTCGATCTCGCAGGACGGGCTGAACAATCTCGTGGCCGACCTCAAGAAGAAAGGCGTGTACGTAGTGGACGCCTATAACGGCATTGCCTCGAAGGACGTCGATGCGCACGTGCTGACCATTCCCAGCGACGAAGGCTTTCGCGCCGGGCAGTACCTGGCCAGGAAGCATCCCGCGGGCAGTCCCAAGGTCAAGATCGCCTGGCTGCCAGGCCCCGCGGGCGCGGGCTGGGTAGAGCTGTTCAACCAGGGCTTCCTCAAGGGCATCCAGGGCAGTGCCGTGGAAATCGCGGAGACCAAGTACGGCGACACGGGCAAGGAGGTGCAGGCGCGCCTGGTGGAAGACTTGCTGCAGACTCACAAGGATCTCGACTACGTCGTGGGCACGGCGGTCACCGCCGAAGCCGCCGTGCCGGTATTGCGCGGACGGGGCCTGGCAGGCAAGGTCAAGGTGGTTTCTGTTTACACGACCCCCGGGGTGTACGAGGGCGTCAAGGCGGGCCGGATCGAAGCGGCGGGCATGGCGCCCGTGGTGCTGGTGGGGCGCATTGCCGTCGACCAGGCCGTCCGCCTGATCGAGAACAAAGACGTGCTGCGCAATGTCGGCCCGCTGGGGCACGTGTACCAGAAGGCTGAAGCCAAGGATCTGCCGATCGATACCGTGCTGGCGCCCAATGGCTTCAAGCCCGTCTTCAAGGTCACGGCAAAATGAGCCAAATGGCTGCTGCCGCCCCGGGCGCGCCTGGGACGAACGGCGCACCGGTGCTCAAGGCCTGCGGCCTGGGCAAGCGCTATGGCGCCCACCAGGCCTTGCAGGGCGTCGGCCTCGACTTGATGCCGGGCGAGGTGCATGTGCTGTTCGGCGAGAACGGGGCGGGCAAGTCCACGCTGATCTCGATGATGGCCGGGGCCAACCAGCCCAGCGACGGCCATCTCGAAATCATGGGCGAGCGCGTCGAGCTGGCGACGGTCGCGCGGGCCCGGGCGCTGGGCATCCGCGCGGTGTTCCAGGAGTTTTCCCTGATTCCCCATTTAAGCGTCGCCGACAATATCGCCTTGGGCGAAGAGTCGGTCGGCACGCTGGGCTTCCTGGCGAAGTCGGCCATGCGGGCCAAGGCGGCCAGGCTCATCGCCGACCTGGGGTTCGACCTGGACGCCGATGCCCTGGTTTCCCAGTTGTCGCGGGGCAAGCAGCAGATGGTGGAAATCTGCAAGGCCGTGGGGCAGGCGCCGCGCCTGCTCATCCTGGACGAGCCCACCGCATCGTTGACCGAACACGACACGCAGGCGCTGTTCGCGCTGGTGCGCCGCCTGAAGGCGGCCGGCACCTCGATCGTGTACATCACCCACCGCATGCACGAGATACCCGAAATCGGCGATACGGTGACTGTGCTGCGCGATGGCCGCCAGGTGGCGACCGTGCCTGCCGATACCGAGGCGGACGCCCTGATCGAGTTGATGACGGGACGCACCGCTTCGGATATCTACCCCGAATGCGCGAGGCGGCCGGGCAAGATTCGCCTGGAACTGAAGCATCTGTCCAGCGCTTGCGGGAGGGTGAAGGATGCCAGCCTCGAGGTCCGGGCCGGCGAAATCGTGGGGGTGGCCGGTCTGGTCGGCTGCGGCAAAAGCGAGCTGGGCCAGACCATATTCGGCGCCATTGGAACCGCTGCCGGCGAAGTCCTGCTGGACGGACGCAAAGTCGTCTTTCGTCATCCCGCGGATGCCATCCGGGCCGGGCTTTGGTATTCGCCGGCGGATCGCAAGCACGATGGCCTCGCCATGATGCGTTCGGCGTTCGACAATATCGGCCTGTCGTCGTTGATGTTCGGCCGCAATCGCGGCTTCTTTCGCAGGCCGGGCCAGGAAGGCAGGCTGGTTTCCGAGTTGTCCAGGCAGGTTGAGTTTCCGTTTTCCCGGGCGCACGAGCCCGTGTCCAACTTCTCGGGCGGCAATCAGCAAAAAACCTTGCTGGCCAAAGGCCTGGCGCAAGATATCGATGTCTATGTCTTTGACGAGCCCACGGTGGGCGTGGACGTCGGCGCGCGCCAGGCCATCTATAAATACTTCAGCGAGCTGAGCGCCAGGGGCGCCGCGATCCTGCTGATTTCATCGGATCTGCCGGAGCTGCTCGGCATGTCGCACCGTCTGCTGGTCATGCGCGACGGACGCACGGTTGCCGGGTTTGGGCGTGACGAGTTCGACGAGCACGCCATCCTCGAGCAGTTTTTTTGAATGAGCTTTTCCATGAGTACTATGACAATAGCCAAAAGCGCCACGCCCGCTTCGCCCGGCACAAAGCCCGGAGTCCTGCCGTGGTTACGCCAGCACAGGTCGACAGCCGTCCTGTTGTTCCTGTTCATTGGTTCGCTGGTGATTTTTTCCATTTTCGCGCCCGGCTTCCTCAGCCTGGAAAACCTGACCAATGTGGGACGCCAGTCGGTTTATTTGCTGATCGTGTCGCTGGCGCAGTTGATCGTGCTGATCTGCGGCGGCCTGGACCTGTCGGTAGGCATGATCGTCGCCCTGGCCTCGGTCGTGGGCGCCTCGGTCATGGCCCAGGTCCTGGCGGCGATGCCCGACTCGCCCACGCTGGCTATCGTTGCCGGCATGGCGGCCGGCCTGGCGGCGGGCGGCCTGGTCGGCCTGGTCAATGGCTGGGGAACCGCCGTGTTGCGCATTCCCGCTTTCATGATGACCCTGGGTTCGTCCTCGGTGGTGTTCGGCATTACCTTGTTCATCAGCGGCGGCGTTCCCATTTACGGGCTGCCGCCCGAGTTCGGCAATTCGTTCGGCTTCGGGCGGATTTACGGTGTGCCGATCCCGGTGCTGGTCGCGCTGCTGATGGTCGTGCTGGTTTACGTGCTGCTCGAATGGACGCGCTACGGACGCCATCTGTACGCAACCGGCGGCAATCTGCGTGCCGCCGAGTTGTCGGGGGTACGCACCCGGCGCGTCATCATTGCCGCCTTCGCCGTGGCCGGGGTTCTGGCGGCTTTGACCGGGCTGCTGCTGACGGCGCGGCTGGATACCGGCGAGTCGAACATCGGCGCGAGCCTGCCGCTGGAGTCCATTGCGGCCTGCGTGATCGCCGGCGTCACGCTTTCCGGTGGCGTGGGGCGCGCCCTGGCTGTGGTGGTGGGCACTTTGCTGATCGTGTTCGTGCAGAACGGCATGAACCTGATGCAGATAGGCGCTTACGCGCAAACCATGGTGATCGGCGCAATTCTGATCTTTGCCATGGCCTTGACGCGCCGCTAGCGCATCGATGCGGCGTCGAAGCAAGGCATGAGCTTGAACCGGATGAGTGCGCCGGCCATTACCGGCTGGTTATAAAAAACCAGTGATTATTCATTCGACACATAGGATGGCGGGTGTGAGAATGCAATTCAGTTTTTGAGTTCCATCGATCGCCGCATCACGATATATGCGGGTTTGCGCAAGCGGCCCGTCCAGCTTTGAACATACAGGTTTTCAGGAGAAATTTATGAACGCACCCACGCAACTATCCAGCGGCGTCGCGAACAAGGACTACATTCCGTTCACCGGCCAGGAATACCTGGATAGCCTGGATGATGGCCGCGAAGTCTGGATCTACGGCGAGCGCGTAAAGAAGATCACGGACCATCCGGCGTTCCGCAATTCGGCGCGCATGATTGCGCGCATGTACGATGCGCTGCACGATCCCGCCAGGAAAGACATCCTGACCACGCCGACCGAATGGGGCGGCTATACGCACCGCTTCTATCGTGCTTCGGCCAATATCGAGGAGCAGGTCGCCTCGCGCGATGCGATCGCCGAGTGGCAGCGCATGGCCTGGGGCTGGATGGGCCGTTCGCCCGATTACAAAGGCTGCTTCCTGGGCACGCTGGGCGCCAACGCCGGGTTCTACCAGGGTTTTGAGCAGAACGCCCGCAACTGGTACCGCAAGGCCCAGGAAAAGACCTGGTACGTGAATCACGCCATCATGCATCCGCCGGTCGACCGTTCCAGCCCCACCGCTGACGGCTCCGACGTGTTCGTGCGCGTGGTCAAGGAAACCGATGCGGGCATTTACGTAAGCGGCGCCAAGGTCGTGGCGACGGGCTCGGCCCTGACCCACTATACGTTCGTGGCCCATATTACCCAGGTACCGATGCAGGATCCCAAGTTCGCGCCCGTGTTCATCGTTCCTACTGGAGCCCCCGGCGTCAAGCTGCTTTGCCGCGTGTCCAACGAATACCGTGCCGCCGTGCTGGGCAGCCCCTTCGACTACCCGCTTTCCAGCCGCCTGGACGAGAACGACGCCATCCTGGTACTGGACAATGTGTTCGTGCCCTGGGAAGACGTGTTCATGCACAACAACGTCGATCTTTCCAACAAGTTCAACACCGGCTCGGGCTATCTGGAGCGCGCTTCCATGCACGGCTGCACCCGTTTCGCCGTCAAGCTGGACTTCATCACCGGCCTGCTGGCGCGCGCCCTGGAAATCACTGGCGCCAACGGTTTCCACGGCGTTCAGTCCAAGCTGGGTGAAGTCATTGCCTGGCGCAATACCTTCTGGGCGCTTTCCGACGCCATGGCCAAGAGCTCGCAGCCCTGGAACGGCATGATCCGCCCCGATGCGCATTTCGCCGGCGCGTACCGAGTGATGAACCAGCTGGCCATGCCCAAGATCAAGAACATCATCGAAGAGATCGTGGCCAGCGGCCTCATCTACCTGAACTCGCATGCCAACGATTTCAAGCAGCCCGAGGTGCGCGGCTATCTGGACCAATATGTGCGCGGTTCGGGCGGCATCGATGCCGTCGAGCGCGTCAAGGTCATGAAAGCTTTGTGGGACGCCATCGGCACGGAGTTCGGTTCGCGCCACGAGCTTTACGAAATCAACTACATCGGCAGCAACGACGTGACGCGCCTGACCAATCTCTGGGCGGCGCAGGGGTCGGGCAACCTGGATCAGTTCAAGGCCTTCGCCAAGTCGTGCCTGGACGAGTACGACCTGGACGGCTGGACGGTTCCGGATTTGGTCAACCCCGACGACGTCAGCGTTCTGGGCAAGCGTTAATAGCGCCGGGAGGCCGAGCCATGACTGCATTGAATACTTCCACGCCCAGGGTGCAAGCCAGCATGTTCAATTCCTTGCCGGATGAGCCCCGGTTCACTCCCCGCCAGTTCCGGGATGCCATGGGCCAGTTCGCCACCGGGGTAGTCGTCATCTCGACGGAAACCGATGGCGACGCTCATGCCATGACGGCCAATGCCTTCATGTCCGGCTCGTTGGAGCCGCCGCTGGTTCTGGTGTCGGTGGCCTGCACGGCGCGCATGCACGAGAAGATCCAGCAGTCGGGCTTTTTCGGCATCAGCGTTCTGGCGCACGACCAGCAGCACACCAGCAATCATTTCGCCGGCAAGCCCATGGCCGAAGGCGCGCCCGAGTTCGAACGGCTGGGCCGGGTGCCGGTGGTTCGCGGCGCGGTGCTGCAGTTGGGCGCCCATTTGCGGCACGCCTACCCCTGCGGCGATCACACGCTGTTCGTGGGCGAGGTCTGCGAGCTGCGGCCGGTCGAGAATCGCGCCGCGCCCCTGCTGTTTCACAGCGGCCGCTATGGCCGGCTGACCCATCTTGAATGACGGGCGAAGCGTTGTGCGCCTTTGCGGCGTGCGGCCGCCTCCGTCCCGTTTGATTTTCTTGCTTAGGTTCTACTCATGGCTACAGCAATCGATATTGCCAAAGTAATCTACGAAGTACCGGATCTGCCGCTCATGGAGCGAACTCTTGCGGATTTCGGCCTGGTTCTCGTCGAGCGCGGCGACAAGGCCCTGTATATGCGCGGCACCGGGGCGCAGCATCACATTCATGAAACCCGCCTGGGACCCAAGGCGCGTTTCGTCGGCGCGGCCATCGAGGTTTCCTCCCGCGAAGACCTCGACGAGCTGGCGGCCCTGAACGGGTCTTCGAAAGTCGAAGCCGTTACCGAGCCCGGCGGCGGCTGGCAGGTGCGCATGACGATGCCGGACGGCTTCGAGATCAATGCCGTATGGGGGCGGGCCAGGGCAGAGCCGCTGCCCGTCCGCGCTTCCCATGCATTCAATGCCGGCGACGCCAAGCCGCGCGTGGGCGCATCCATCCGGGTCAAGCGAGAGCCCTGCCCGGTGATCCGGCTTGGCCACTTTGTGCTGCACGTGTCCAATCACGACGAGTCCGTGGCATGGCTGAAGGAGCGCTTCGGTCTGCTGCCTTCCGACCATTTCGCGCCTCCCGGCGAAAGCGGCCCGATATTCGGCACGTTCCTGCGCTGCAACCGGGGCAAGACGCCGGTGGATCATCACAGCATGCTCATCCTGCAGTCGGATACCGTGACGGTGCATCACACTTCCTACGAAGTGCAGGACATGGACGCCATCATGGCCGGCCACGACTATCTGGTTTCCAGGAACTGGAAACTGGACTGCGGCGTGGGCCGCCATCTTCTCGGCAGCCAGGTCTTCGACTACTGGAAGGATGCATTCGGCTTCCGCATCGAGCACTACACCGACGGCGACGTGGTCGACTCGGACCACCAGCCGACGGTATTCAACGGCACGGCGGGCGAGACCACGCAGTGGGGCATGGAGCCCGAGGCCGATTTCTTTATGTAGAGACCAATTACGAGGCGGACGGTTGCCGATAGCGCAAACGCCGCCGCGATCCGTCAAAAGGTGAATCATGAATAACGAAGAACCATCCGGCGCGTCGGCGCCGGCGGGCAGCGCTGCGCCCGCGATACCGCAACTGGACGATGCGATCCGGCAAAAGCTGGCTCGCGTGGGCACGGCCAATGTGGCCAACGCCTTGCTCAAGCGCGGTTTTCGCAATGTGTACCTGCTGGGCGTCGCGCCGCTGTCGCCCGAGCAGCCGCAACTGGTGGGGCCGGCCTATACCTTGCGCTTCATTCCCGCGCGCGAGGATATCGACACCATGGCGAACTATGGGCGCAACGATAACCTGCATCGGCGCGCCATCGAGGAATGTCCCGCCGGCGCCGTGCTGGTCATCGACGCCATGGGCATGGCAAGGTCGGCGGCCATGGGCGATTTGATGGCGGCCCGGCTGCGGGCGCGGGGCGTGAGCGGCGCGGTGACCGACGGCGGCTATCGCGATGCGCCGGCCATCCGCAAGATAGGCCTGCCTTGCTATCAGCAGCGCAGCGCGCCGCCCGCCACTCCCATCGCCATGCACCCCATCGAGTTGAACGGCCCGGTGGGCTGCGCCGGGGTGGCCATCTATCCAGGCGATGTCATTGTGGGCGACGGCGAGGGCGTGGTGGCGATTCCGCGCGCGCTGGTCGGGGAAATCGCCGACGAGGCATTCGATTCGGCCGAGTACGAGGAATTCGCTGCCGCGCATATTGCGCGGGGCAGGTCTTTGTTCGGCCTGTTTCCCGCCACGCCGGAAAGCCGGCGGGAATACGACAAATGGGTGGCCGACGGCCGCCCCTCCTTGGAGACCTGAGCATGAGTTTCGACGCCAACACGATGAAGTCGCTGGAGGTTCTGATCAATCGCGACCAGCTCGATCCGGACAAATGGATAGCCTTTCCCGATTATGGCTTCCGCCAATACTTCCTTTGGAAAAACGAGGAGACCGGAGCCAGCATCGCCCTGCTCGAATATGAAAAGGGCGGGCGCATTCCGGTCAAGCATACGCATGCCTCCAACCAGTTCATGTATTGCCTGGAAGGCGACTACGAGTACACCGACGTCGGCCTGCGCCTGCGCCCGGGCTCGTTCTACATGAATCCCAAGGGCAATGCCCATGGCCCCACGATTGCGCACGAACGCAGTGTATTGATTGAAATCTACGATGGCCCCCACTATGCGGAAAAGCCGGTATTCCATACCGACGAGACCATAGGCGGGTTCCTGCAAAAGAAATAGCGAGCACTTTATGAAACCATTATCCACACCCGAGAAAGTCACCATGTTCGATACTCAAAGCGCCCTGGAAAAATTCGGCCTGCAAGGCGTGCACTCCGGCACCTATGTGCATACCAAGGGCTGGGGGCCGGTTGAAGGGCGGCCCGCCTTCGACGCCGTGTGTCCCGCCGACGGTAAGGCTGTTGCCAAAGTGGCGGCATCGACCCGGGAAGACTACGAAGCCATCATCGCCGCCGCCGTCGACGTGCAGAAAAGCTGGCGCATGGTGCCGGGCCCCCGCCGCGGCGAGCTTGTCCTGCGCATCGGCCAGTTGATCAATGAAAACATGGCCGACCTGGCCGCCATCGTGTCGCTGGATACCGGCAAGTCGCTGGCCGAATGCCGCAGCGAACTCAAGGAATCCGCGGACATGGCCACGCTGGCCGCGGGCCAGTCGCGCATGATGTACGGCGTGACCCAGCAGTCGCAGCGCGCCAGGCACCGCATGTACGACCAGTGGCTGCCCCTGGGCGTGGCCGCCGTGATTTCGGCCTACAACTTTCCCGCCGCCGTCTGGGCGCAAAACGGCTTCCTGTCGGCCATCGGCGGCAATACCGTCATCTGGAAGCCCAGTCCCAAAGTGCCGCTTACGGCCATCGCCGTCCAGAAGCTGGCCAACCAGGCCATGGAGGAAATGGGTTTCCAAGGCGTGTTTTCGCTGTTCATCCCCGAGGACGATTCGGTTGCCGAGGAAATGGTGCGCGACCCCCGTGTGAACCTGGTGTCGTTCACCGGCTCCACCGGCGTTGGCAAGAAGGTGGCGAGCCTGGTCAGCGAGACGCTGGGCCGGCGCTATATGCTCGAATGCTCGGGCAATAGCGCGGTCATCGTCGACGAAACGGCCGACCTGAAGCAGACGGCCCGGGGCGTGACGTTCAGCTCCATCGGTACTACGGGCCAGCGCTGCACCAGCATGCGCCGCCTCATCGTCCATCGTTCCGTGCACGACGAACTGGTCGAGCTGCTGAAGAAATCGTTCAGCCAGATCAAGATCGGCGATCCGCGCGAGGAAGGCACGGTGGTCGGCCCGCTGATCGACGCGGCCGCGCTGGATCATTACGAGCAGACCATCAAGAGCGCCGTGGCGCAGGGGGCCAAGCTGGTCTACGGTGGCAAGCGCATCGACCGCCCCGGCTACTATGTGGAAGGCGCCATCCTGACCAACGTCGATCCTGGCTGGGATTGCGCCCAGCACGAAACCTTTGCGCCCATTGTGTCGGTCATTGCCTACGATACGCTGGAAGAAGCCATTCAAATCCACAATAACGTCCGCCAGGGCCTGGCTTCGGGCATACACAGCACCAACCTGGCCAATATCGAATATTTCCTTTCTGCCGCGGGCAGCGATTGCGGCATCGCCAAGGTCAATATGGGTACGACCGGCGCGGATGTCGGCTCGGCATTCGGCGGCGAGAAGGAAACCGGCGGCGGCCGCACGGCCGGCTCCGATGCCTGGAAGGGCTATATGCGCCGCCAGAGCGTATGCATCAACTGGAGCGGCGAGTCGCCCTGGGACAAGCTGATTTCGCTGTAATGCGCAGTATGCCGGCGCGGGCAAGAGCTTGCCGGCGGCCCCGGCTGTGTTCAGGGCGTCAGGACGGCATGGCCGTTGGGGCGCCCTTTGCTTTCGGCTTGTGTCGGACAGTCAGGCCAGGCGATGGCGGAACAGCCAGGCGGCCAGGGGCAGGGTGACGGCCGATATGGCAAGCAAGGGCAGGGTATCGTTCCACAACGGGGCGAGGCCCGAACCTTCCAGATAGATGCGGTGCACCAGGTCGATGCCGTAGCGCAGCGGGTTGACGGCGGTGAACCATTGCATGGGCTGAGGCATGTTCTCGACGGGCGTGGCCAATCCCGACAGCAGCATCAGCGGCATGATCAATATGAAGGCGTACAGCATGGCCTGCTGCATGGTGGCCGACAGCGCCGAAATGGAAAGGCCTACGCCGACGATGGCGGTCGTGAACAGCAGCAGTCCGGCAAAGAGCGCGGCCAGCGAGCCCGAAAAGGGAATCCGGAACCAGAAGACGCTGACCAACAGGATGAAGGCGGACTGCGCCAGCCCCACCAGGATGGGCGGAATCGCCTTGCCCACCATGATCTCGGTGGGCGTGTAGGGCGCGACCA
This sequence comes from Eoetvoesiella sp., assembly GCF_035555955.1. Lineage (NCBI taxonomy): Bacteria > Pseudomonadati > Pseudomonadota > Betaproteobacteria > Burkholderiales > Alcaligenaceae > Eoetvoesiella > Eoetvoesiella sp. Next base: position 158,828 of record NZ_DATMGA010000011.1, read on the forward strand.
GAAGCTGGTCGAAGGTGCCTTGCTCGCGTTCGCGCGCCACCGACAGGGCGGTCAGCATGAGCGTCTGGATCATGCTGAGGGCGGCGATCAGCGCGGGCAGCATGTACCAGCGGGTATCCAGGTTGGGGTTGTACCAGGCGCGGGTATCGATGACGACGGGCGGACCGGCCATGCCGTGCTGCCGGCGCCATTGCGCGTTGAACTGATCGACGATGCCGGCCAGATAGGCCAGGGCGTTGTTGGCGGTTGCGGAATTGCGCGCGTCCACGATGACCTGCACCGGGGCCGGCTGCCCCTGTTGCAGCAACTGGTCGAAGCGCGGTCCGATATGCACCACCGCCAGGGCTTGCTGCGCATCGATGGCCGGCGCGATGTCGGCTTCGTTGCGCAATGTGGCCGTGCGTTCGAACACGCCCGAGGCGTCCAGGCGGGCGGCCAGTTGGGTCGACGCGGCGCCATGGCTTTGATCGAGCAGGGCGTAGGTGGCGTGCTTCAGGTCGTAGGTGGCGGCGTAGCCGAAGACCAGGGACTGAAGCACGATGGGCACGACCAGCAGGATGCGGTTGGCCGGGTCCTTCAGGATGATGAGAAGTTCCTTGCGGCACAGGGCCAGCAGCCGCGCGACGGTGGCCGCGGGATTCATTCCAGCTCCTTGCGGGTCTTGGCGCGTGCCGCGGCCATGAGCAGCAGCACGTAGAACAGCAGGATGGCGCTGTGGCGATAGATCATCGGCCATATGTCGCCCGCCAGGAGCAGGCTTTTGAGCATTTCCAGATAATGGGTCGCGGGCAGCACATGGCCCAGCGCCTCGACCATGGCGGGCATGTTGCGCAGGTCGAACAAAAAGCCCGACAGCATCAGGGCCGGGAGAAAGCTGACAATCAGGGCGATCTGGCTGGCCATGAACTGGTTCTTCGTGATCGAGGAAATGACCAGGCCAAGGCCCAGCGCCACCAGCAGGTAAAGCATCGAGATCGCGACGACGGCTGTCAGCGACCCATAAAAGGGAACCTGGAACAGGAAACGGGCGGCCAGCAGGCACAATGCCAGCCCCGCCATGCCGACGCAGAAATACGGGATGATCTTGGCCAGCAGGATTTCGATGGGACGCACCGGTGTGACGAACAGCGATTCCAGCGTGCCGCGCTCCCATTCGCGCGCCATGACCAGCGCCGTCAAAAAGGAACCGACCAGCGTGGCGACGAGCACGATGAGGCCAGGCACCAGAAACCAGGTGCTGGTGTTGGCGGCGTTGAACCACAGGCGCGGCTCCAGCGTCGCCATGGCCCCCGGCGGGCTTTGCGCACTGCGATCGGCCTGCTTTGCCTGCCGTAGCGCCAGGGCGGCCTCGACATAGCCTTGTATGATGCGCGCCCGGTTGGCGTCGGTGCCGTGCAGGACGAGCTGGATATGAGCCTGCCCCAGGTCCAGATTGCGCGAGAAGTCGCTGGGAAGGCCCACGATGGCATCGACCTTGCCCCGCGCCATGAGCCGTTCGGCGTCGCGCATGGTGCCGACGATGACGGGGGCGATGCTGGGCGACAGGCTCAGGCCGGCAATGGCCTCCCGGGCCGTGGGCGAGCTGTCCTGCATGACGATGGCGACGGGGGCGTTCTTGACGTCGAAGCTCATGCCATAGCCGAAGATGACGATCAGCACGATGGGCAGGCCCAGGCCCATCAGCAGGTTGCCGCGGTCGCGCAGCAGCTGGCGGGTTTCTTTTTTTGTCAGGGCGGCCAGCCGCCGCCAGAAGCCGTGCGCGCCAAAGGTCATGGAGGACTCCCGCTGGGCGCGGCATTGCCGGCCGTGCCCGTATGCCCGAGCGGGCTTTCCGCCGAATCCGCGCCGTCGGTGCCGCTCCGGGCGCGGCGCGCGCCTTCCACGATGCCGATGAATGCTTGTTCCATGCTCATGGCTTCGTTCTGCTTTCCGCCCGCCTGCAGGCGCACTTCCTGGGGCGCGCCCATCGCCAGTATGCGGCCGGCGTCCTGGATGACCACGCGGTCGCAGTATTCCGCCTCTTCCATGAAGTGCGTGGTGACGATGATGGTCGTGCTTTGCTCGGCCAGGCTGGTGATGCGCCGCCAGAACTCGCGGCGCGCCAGCGGGTCGGCGCCGCTGGTGGGTTCATCCAGAAAAAGGATTTCAGGCTCGTGCAGCAGACCCACGGCCATGGCGAGCCGCTGCTTGAAGCCGCCGGGCAACTGGCCGGCGGGCGTCTGGCTGTGGCCGGACAGCTGGAATTGCTCCAGCGAGGCGAGGATGCGATCGCGCAGGCGCGCGCCGCGCATGCCGTAGGCGCCGCCGAAGAAAGCCAGGTTTTCGTTGACCGACAGATTGCCGTACAGCGCGAACTTCTGCGATACATAGCCGATTTTCAGGCGGGCCTGGGCGCCCGCCGTGCGCAGATCGTAGTCGGCCACCCGCACCGTGCCGCTGCTGGCCGCAAGCAGGCCGCACAGCATGCGGAAGGTGGTGGTCTTGCCTGCGCCGTTGGGGCCGAGCAGGCCGAAGATCTCGCCGCGCCGCACCGAGAAGGTGGTGTTGTCCACAGCGATGAAATCACCGAACTTGCGCACCAGCTGCTTGACTTCGATGATGGGTCGGGCCGTTGGCCCGGAGTCGGGTAGGGCATAGGATCCCGGCGCGGGCGCCGAATCGGGATCGCGCATCGGTGCATCGGCGCGGCTGTCGGCAGCAAAGGCACGCAGGACGACCATGAAGCCGTCCTCCAGCGAAGGAGGCGCCGGCGAGTACGGGGCGCCCGCAAGCAGGGATGCCAGGCCCGGGTCGCCTTGCCGCAGGCAGTCCGCGGTCCGGATGAAGCGCACCTGGCCGCCGCGCGGCACGGCGTCCAGGGTGTCTGGGTCGTCGAGCAGGCGGGCTTGCAGGAGGCGGGCGGGCTGGCCCGGCAGGGGCGTGGCGACAAAGCACAGGCCGTCGGCCTTTTGCTGGATGCTCTCTGGCTCGCCCTGGACCAGGACGCGGCCTTCGTGCAGCACTACCACATGGGCGCAACGCGCCGCCTCGTCCATGTACGAGGTGCTGACGAGTATGGCCAGTTGCTCCTGCCGCACCAATTGCTCCAGGATTTCCCACAGTTCCCGGCGCGACAGGGGATCCACGCCGACGGTCGGCTCGTCGAGCAGCAGCATGTCGGGCGAGCGCACCAGCGTGCAGGCCAGCCCGAGCTTCTGCTTCATGCCGCCCGAGAGCTTGCCGGCCAGCCGCCGCGTGAAGCGGCCCAGGTCGGTCATTTCCATGAGGCGCGCATAGCGCTGCGCGCGCTCGTTTTTTGGCACGCCATGCAGGTCGGCGTACAGATCCAGGTTTTCCTGCACGCTCAGGTCATCGTACAGGCCGAAGCGCTGCGGCATATAGCTGATGCGGTCCTGTACCGCCTGGGGGCGTTCGCCTACGTCGATGCCCAGCACTTCCAGCTCCCCCTGGCTGGGCCGCATCAGGCCCGCCGCGAGGCGCATCAAGGTCGTCTTGCCGGCGCCGTCCGGCCCCACCAGGGCGGTCAGGGCACCCGCCCGCGCCTGCAGCGAGACGCCGTTCAGCGCGCAGAGGCTTTGCCGGGTTTCCTTGACCTCGAAGCGTTTGTACAGATTGCGCGCGCGCAGCGCGGGCGCCGGGGCGTTCATCGAGGCTTCCCGCCCGAATCCGAAGCTGCGGTGTCCTGCGGGGCGGAATCCGCGCCGGACAGCCGGACTGTGGCCGGCATGCCCAGCCGCAGGCGGTTGTCGGGGTCGTCAACGTTGATGCGGACTTCATAGACCAGGCTGGTGCGCAGGTCTTCGGTCTGGACGGTCTTGGGCGTGAACTCGGCGACCGACGAGATATAGCCGACGCGGCCCTGCAGCGGACGATCCGGCTGGCTGTCGGTCGACACTTGCGCTTCCTGGCCGGGCTTGACCTGACCCAGACCGGTTTCGGAAACATAGGCGCGCACCCATTTAGGGCTGGTCAGCGCCAGGGCGTAGACGGGCCGTTGCGGCGAGGCCATGTCGCCCGGCTCCAGCAAGCGGCTGCGCACGACCGCATCGACAGGCGCTTTGAGTTCGGAGTCGGCCATTTGCTGCTGCACCAGGGCCAGGTCGGCGCGCGCGGCCTCCAATTGGGCCCGGGCCTGTGCAATGTCTTCCCGGCGCGGCCCCGCGATGGCCAGCTCTAAGGCCTTGTCGGCGCTGTCCTGGCGGGCCAGCGCCACGGCCTGGTCCGCTTTGGCGGCGTCCAGCTGCTCGCGGCTTATGCCCCGGCCGTTCGTATCGGCGCTGGCATTGCGCAGCCGCTGATATTGTTCCTTGGCCCGGACGGCCTGGGCTTTGGCGGCGGCCGCCGCCGACCTGGCCTGAGCGATTTCCTCGGGGCGGGTGCCGGCTTCCAGGCGCTTCAGGGCTTGTTCCTGCGCATTGGCCTGGGCCCGGGCCCGGCGCAGGCGCAGCTTCAGCGTGGTGGTGTCGAGCACCGCCAGCACCTGTCCCTGCCTGACCTGTTCGCCTTCGGTCGCCAGCACCTGGGCGATGCGCTCGCTGGAGTTGAAGGCCAGCGATATCTGTCGCATGTCTACGTTGCCGTACAGCACGAGGCCGTTGGGCGCCGGGTTTTGGCCGAACCGCCACCAGGCGAATGCGGCGATGGCGATGACGGCGGCAATGGCAAGGGCGATGGCCGGCTTGGCTTTGTTCATGAACGGGCCTTGTGTCGGGGTGATCAGGCAAGCATGAAAAGTGTAGTCCGAAGTGTAATCCTGTATTGATAATCGGGATTCGCTTTGCTAGGATGATGTAAAAATGACCGACGGTCGTTAAATTGGCCGTCAAGAGAAAAGCGGTGCGCCGCCGGCTGGTTCGCGTCGAATCAACCAAGCTGCGCATCAGGCAAACCGGAGGGGGAGAGGCAATAGTCATGTCCGAGCAGAACGCAGTCTCCAATCCCGCGCCCATCATCGATATGGCGGGCCTGCACGAAATCGCGAATGGCGTCTGGATCATTCCCGACCAGCACCGAATACCGCTGGTGCCGAACCTGGGCATCATTGAAGGCGAACGCTCGGTGCTGGTCGTCGATACCGGCATGGGGCGCGAAAACGCCCGCAAGGTGCTGGACAAGGCCCGCGAAATCGCCAAAGGCCGGCCGCTGTTCCTCACGCTTACCCATTTCCATCCCGAGCATGGCTTCGGCCACCAGGTATTCGCCGGAGAGGCCACCATCCTTTACAACCGCAGGCAGCGCGACGAGCTGCGGGCCAAGGGCCCGGGCTATCTCGACATGTTCCGGGGGTTCGGCGAGCATGTGGCAAAGTGCCTGGTCGACGTCCAGTTCGTCGATCCCGATCTTGTGTACGACGGCAGGCTCACCATGGAACTCGGGGGGCGGGCCGTCGAACTCATCGAAATGGGACCCGCCCACTCCATGGGCGACCAGGTCGTCTGGCTGCCCGAGGAAAAGGTGGTGTTCGTCGGGGACCTGGTCGAAACAGGCGTGTTCCCCATCGTGCCGTTTTTTCCGCCGGACGATGCGGATGTGAACGGCAACAAGTGGATACGGGTGCTGAGGCGCATCGCCGCCCTCGGGCCTAAAACGGTTGTCACCGGGCATGGCGATATCGGCGGGATCGAACTGATTCAAATCGCCGAGCGATACCTTGCCGACATGGGCCGGCAGGTTGGCGCGCTCAAGGATTCGGGGGTTGCCGAGGACGATGTCGTGGCCAGGCTGGAGCCCGTCATCCGCGGCAGGCATCCCGATTGGCGGGAACCCAATTGGGTCGAGTCCGGCATTCGATGTTTTTATGCCACCGGCTACGACGCGGACGCCGTGGAGACGGCGCCATGAGCTTGTTCGAGCTGCGCGGGGTGCACCGGAGTTTCGGCGGCATCCAGGCGCTGCGCGGCGCGTCGCTCAAGATCGCGGGACCGGGCAGCGTGCATGCGCTGCTCGGATCCAACGGCTGCGGCAAGTCCACCTTGCTGCGCATTGCAACGGGGCAGCTCAAGCCGGACGCGGGCGAGATCTACCTGGACGGCAGGCAGGTAAGCTTTGCAGAGCCGCGCGATGCGCTGCGCCACGGCATTTCGACCGTGACGCAGGAAACCACCCTGGCGCCTGCCCTGACGGTGGCGGAGAACATCCTGATGGGCAGGCTGCCCCGCGGCAGGTTCGGGGCCATCGACTGGCCGCAAGTCTTTCGCGCTGCGCGTGAAGTCCTGGATTCGCTCGAGCTTGACCTGCCCGAGGACGCGCCCGTGGGAACCCTGCGCCCCGACCAGCAGCAAATGGTGGAGATCGCCAGGGCTTTTTCGATGAGGGCGCGCATCCTGGTTCTGGACGAAGCCACGAGCGCGCTGTCCAGCGACGAAGTCCAGGCCGTATTCCGCACAGTAAAGGGCGCCAGCAAACGCGGCACCATGGCAACGATATTGGTGTCGCACCGGATGGATGAAATCTACGACCTGGCGGACGAAGTCACGGTGTTGCGGGACGGACAAACCATTTCGACCCGATGCGTGAAGGATACCGGGCGCGACACCCTGATCTCGGATATGGTGGGCGACGCCGTTACGCCGACGAGCGCCGTCCGCGCGCCGTCCCGCCTGCCTGCAAGCCGCCCACGCCTGCAGGTTCGCGATGTGTTCACCGCCGGATACGTCGAGAGCGCCACCTTGTCGGTGGCGCCCGGCGAAATCGTCGGCATCACCGGGTTGACACGCTCGGGGGCCAACGAACTGCTCGAGGCGATCTACGGAGCGCGCCTGATCGAGCGCGGCGACATCTCCCTCGACGGGCGGAACCTCACCAATGCCGGTATCAACACAGCCATCCGGGCCGGCATCGGGTTCGTTCCGGCCGACAGGAAATGGCAGGGCGTGCTGCTGAACATGAGCGTCAGGCACAATCTGCTGATTCCCGGCACGTCAGAGCGCTTCCGGCTTAGCCGGCCCGACCGCTCGGAGCTTGAACAGGTGAATCGCGTGGCCGAGTCGGTATCCATACGCATGGAAGGCGCCGACAGTCCCGTGTCGGCCTTGTCCGGCGGCAACCAGCAGAAAGTCGTGATTGGAAAATGGCTGGCCAAGCCGCTGAAGCTGTTGCTGCTGGCGGAACCGTCGCGCGGCGTCGACGTCAAGGCCAAGGCTCAGATTCACGATCTGCTGCGCCAGATCGCCTCCGGCGGAACCGCCGTGCTGTTCGCGTCGACCGAGCTCGACGAGGTGGTTCAGCTTGCCGACCGGATCCTGGTGATGTTCCAGGGGAGGATAGTCGGCGACCTTCCGGCCCGGGAAGCAAGCGAATACACGATCACGTCGATGATGTCGGGAGTGCCCGATGCCTGAGACCAAAGCGCATGGCGCAGCAAAGCAGGGCAATGTGCGAAAGTTCATCCGCGGCACCGAGCGGTATGCGGCGGTGGTCATCATCGATATCGTGCTCGTCATCGTTTTCTCTACGGCATTGCCCGGTTTCCTTTCCGTTGCCAACATCAGCAATCTGCTTACCGGCAGCGCCGTGCTTTGGGTGGTGTCGCTGGGCATGACCTTCGTCGTCGTTTCCGCGGGCATCGACCTGGCGGTGGCCGCGCAAATGGGTCTTTCCGGCTATCTGCTGGCGACCCTGCTTCTGGCGGGGACGAGCAGCTGGCTGGCGATTTCCATCGTGCTGGTGTTTTCCGCGGCATGCGGCGCCCTGGTGAACGGCGTGCTGATCGGCAAGGCGGGACTGAATTTCTTCGTCGTCACGCTGGGTTCCATGACCGCTTTCACGGGTGTTGTGAACATATGGTCCGACACGCGCACGCTGGCCGTCGACGACTCGGTGATCCTGGCCATCGGCTACGGAACATTCCTGGGCGTTCCCATTGCCATCTGGATCATGCTTGCCGCGCTGGCCATCGCCGTCTACATACAGCGATGGACCTATTTTGGCCGCGACGTCTTTGCGACGGGCGGCAGTATCGAGGCTGCCAGGCTTTCGGGCATCCGGACCTCCCGCATCCTGATAGGCGTCTATACGCTGAGCGCTGTGTGCGCGGGCATTGCGGCGCTCATCCAGGTGGGTCAGTTGGGTGCGGCCAGCCCCTTGATTACCCTGGCGCTGCCGCTGCAGGCCGCGGCGGCGGTGCTGCTTGGCGGAACGGCGTTTTCGGGCGGCGTTGGCGGCGTCGTCGGCACCGCCGCGGGCGTGCTGTTCATCGGGATACTCCAGAACGGCCTCGGGCTGGCGGGGATTTCCAGCTATTGGCAGCAGGTCGTCACCGGCATCATCCTCGTCCTGGCGGTCGGCCTGGACCCTTTACGCAAATTACTGGGAGACCTGCGGCGCCGGCGGCGCCTTGTGCGCCAGTCCTGACGGCGGCAATCGTGGGTCGTCCTTGCTTCGGGTTGTTGAACCATTTCTTGAACGGCAGCAAAACGACAGGAGGTGTTCCTATGTCCCAAGTTTCCAGGCGGAACATGAAATTCCGCAAGGTGTACACTGCATTGGCTCTCGGCGCCGCTTCAACGCTTGCGCTGGGTATTCCCGGCGCTGCGTTTTCAGCGCCTACGGCCGCTCCGGGCGGGCCGTCGGTTGCGCTGTCCGAATACAAGGGGGTCGAGGCCGCGCTCCCTACCCATTATGCAGAGCCCAAGCCCGGGGCGGTAAAGTCCTTCACCATCGGCTTCATGAATCCTTCGGGCGGCAACCAGAACCTGCAGGCGGTGCAGGATGCGGCGCAGGCCGAGACGAAGCGCCTGGGCGGGCGCTTCATCGCGAAGAACGACAATGTCGACATCAATACGCAGCTCAATAATTTCAAGCAGTTGCTCGTCCAGGGGGCCGATGCCATCCTGCTTTACCCGCTCGACCCCAAGGCGCTGGGCCCCGCCATCAAGCAGGCCAAGGAGAAGGGCGTCGTGGTCATTGGCTACGACGTGACCAACCAGGCCAGCGATGCTTTGCCCGAGGGCTATGTCAGCCAGGTGATGCAGGGGCGCGATTGGCAGGCGTGGTCCATGGCCAAGGCGATGGCCAGTGCGAAACCCGGCGGGCAGATCGGCCTGATCGGCTTTGCCGTGCCGGTTCCCGGAATCGAATACCTCGTGCAGCGGGTGAAATACTGGTCGGAGCAGATGGGCCTGAAGGTTGTAGGCCGGCAGGATAACCGGGAGGACTCGGCGGCGGGCGGCAAGGTGGCCGCGACGGCGCTGCTGGGCGCCAATCCGCAGCTGGCCGGCATCATTGCCTACAACGATCCGTCCGCGGCCGGGGCGGCCGCGGCGGCAAGAATCGCCGGACGCCATATTTCAATCGTGGGGATGAACGGCGACGATTTCGGGGTTCAGGGCGTCAAGAAAGGAACGATTACCGCCACCTTCCAGAACGACGCGGTCGGACAGGGCGTTCAAGGCGTGATCGGCGCCTACGATGTGCTGGCGGGCATCAAGGTGCCGAAAGCCATTGTCCGTCCGCCAAGCGCGGCCATCACCGCCTCGACAGTCAAGGGCGTGAAGTCATGGAGCCAGCAATTGGCGGAACTGGAGCGCAGCGGCGATTGACGAGGAGCCCGGGAGGGCTGCCGCCTGTTCTCCCGGGGTATTGTTTGGCGCATTCAGGCGCCGAGGTCATGCATGCGGATCAACCAGGCTCTAGCGCAGATCCATGGGCGGCAGGTCGTTCAGGCCGTTCAGGAACAGATGAACGATAAGCGTAGCCAACTCCGCCGGTTTGATGGAGCCCGAAGGCTCGTACCATACGTGGATCCAGTTGGTCATGCCGAAGTAAAGCATGGCCACGGCCGTGATCTTCTTACGCGTGATTTCGATGTCGGGCCGCAATGCCTGGATAAGGGCCGCCATGCGGCTGACGATACGATGCTGCATGGCGGCCACCGAGCGCATGGCGGGCTTGTTCAGGTGCCGGGTCTGGTTCAGCAGGACCGTGATTTCGTCGGGCGTGCTGATGTATTCGCTGATAAGCGTGGCCGTCATGGCGTGGAATTTTTCCTTGGGCGTGCCGGCGGCGGTGGCGGCCTCGACCTTTATCGCCAGATCTTCGATTCTCGATTCGATAAGTCCCTGCAGGATGGCATGCTTGGAGCGGTGGTAATGATATAGCGAGGACTTCTTGATGCCGCATTGTTCGGCGATGTCCTCGAGCAGGGTTTCGCTATAGCCCTGCCGGGCGAAGAGCACGGCGGCGGCATGCAGGATGTCTTTCTTGCGGTCTTCGTAGTCGGCGGCTTGAGGACGGGCCATAGGGTCAATTGCCTTGCGCGGTGGTTTGTTGTTCTTTGAGGGCGCGGCCGGCGGCCCGCCGGTCGGCTTCGATGCGCTGCGTGCTGGGACGCTGCGCGGCGCGATCCATATACCCGGACAGCGCGGGCAGATGCCTGTCGAGAAAGTCTTTTTCGCCCACGATGTTCAGCGTGCGGCGGATGGCGGAAAGGTGCACCCAGGCGGCGGCGTCGGCATGGGTGTAGTGTTCGCCGCAAAGCCAGTGCTCCAGGTCGGCGCGCCGGCCCAATGTGCGCAGCCCCTTCTCCAGGTTTTCCAGGGCGGCGGCCAGCACGTCCTGGTTCAGCTGTGCGCCCCAGAACGCGGCCGGATAGACCGGGCGCGCCGCGGCGTCCAGATAAAGCTCGATGTACTGGATCAGTTCGCGGCAACGGGCGCGCTCGATGGGGTTGCCGGGGAATAGCGAGACACTGGCTTGAGGGCGGATGTCCTCGAGGTATTCGATGATGGCCTGCGATTCGTAGAGCTTGCCTTCGGCAGTGTGCAGAAAGGGAATCTTGCCGCTTGGGCTGCCCGACTCCGGCCAGTGGCCGGCCCCCGGCATGAAGGGAACTTCTTCGAAGGGCAGATCCAGTTCGATCAGGGCGATCTTGATTTTGTTGTAGTAGGTGCTGATGGGCGAGCCGAAAATGCGAAGCCTGGAAGACATGGTGGGATCTCGAAAAGAAAAGAGCCGCCGCGGCGGCCCCGGTACCCGTATTATCGGGCGGCGGCGAAAAGCAGGCAATCGTCCTGGCTGTCCGTGGCGCCATACATGCGATCCACGGCGGCGGCGCGCGTCTTCAACACGCCGCGCTGGTTGATGTGGCCCTTGTCGGTGATTTCGCCATCGTCCAGGCTGGGCGGCCTATCCAGCACCAGGGCGCGGGCAATGCAGGTGCTGCTGGCGGGGAACATGGCGTTGTAGCGCTGCACGCCTTCGCGGATCGCCGCCAGCACTTGGGGGTCGCGGGCGATTCTTGCAGGTTCCGACTCGGCCAGCCCGGGAAATGCCTTGCGCACCTGGGCCAGGTTGAGGAACAGCAGGGCGCCCAGTTCGAGCTGGTTCGGTGCAGCCAGCACGACGTCGGCGGCCAAGGGGTGCAGAGCCTCCAGGAGATGCTCGCGCACAGTGGCCACCGAGACCCAGGTGCCAGTGGAGAGCTTGAAGTTTTCCGACAGGCGGCCGGCGTACAGCAGGCCGTGCTCGGGCTGTTCGTCGTTGATGAAGACGACGGCGTCGCCGGTGATCAGGAAGCCTTCTTCATCGAACGATGCCTGGTTGGCTTGAGGATCCCGGTAATAGCCCGGCGTGATGTTGTCGCCGCGAAAACGGATTTCGTAGCGGTTTTCGCCTGGGATGAGCTTGGCCTCGACCCCGGGGCCAGGCAGTCCCAGCGTGCCCAGCGATTGCGAGGGCCACCAGCCCAGTGTGGCGGGCATGGTGGTTTCGGTCGATCCCAGCGACGAGGTGACGGGAATCCGCTGCCCCGTCGCCTGGACGCTGAGCTGCTCCAGCTTGAGCAGGGTGGTGGGCAGCAGCGCGGCGCCGCCGTAGATGATGACCTGCAGGTTGGGAAAGACCGCGGCGGCGATGGAAGGATCTTCTTCCATGCAGGCCACCAGCATGTCCAGCCCGCGCGGCACGTTGATCATGACGTTGGGGCGGACTTCACGCAAGTGGCGGATGCTGCGCTCGATAAGCTTGGGCACGGGCTTGCCGTCGTCGATGTACAAGGTGCCGCCGTGGCGCAGCACCATGCTGAAGCTGCCGTGCGTGCCGGCGGTGTGGTTCCATGGCAGCCAGTCGAGCATGGTCAATGGCTCGTCGGCCAGGAAGGGCCATACCTGATCCCACAATACGCCCGAGGTCAGGATATTGCGCTGTGTCATGACGACGGCCTTGGGCGCGCCGGTGGAGCCGGAGGTGAGCAGCAGCCGGGCGGTGGCGTCCGGCGTCACCCGGGCATAGGCTTGCTCGACCTCGATGCCGGCGGGCGTGCCGAGCGCTTCGTCGAAGCAGACGTCGACCAGGGTGTGGCTTGGGGCGTCGCTGAGGATCACAGCGTTGCATAGCGGCCTGGCGACCTCGAGCGCCTTGCCGTAGCGCTTGGCATCGGCGGCATAGATGATGGCGGGCTGGAACCGCTGGACAAGGTCGCGGATCTTGGCGCAGGTTTCCGACATCAGGCTGTAGGCGGCTGAAAGCGGCATGACGGGAATGCCGATCTGCATGGCGGCCAGTTGCAGCAGCGCGTGGTTGATGCCGTTTTCGCTGAGCACGAAGATGGGGCGGTCGTCGGGCACGCTGCGGTCGAGCAGCCACTGGGACAAGGCGTCGACGCTGGCGCGAGCCTGGGCGTAGCTGATGCGCCGCCAGCCTTCGCCCTCGGGCTCGGCCAGGAATGTCTGTTGCGGGCGCTCTTGCGCGTGCCTGCGCAGGTAGTCGCACAACTGCCGCACGGGCAGGGGGTGCAGGGGTTGTTTGTTGGTCAGCAGGATGGATCCATCGCTTCGGGTTTCCAGCGCGATTTCAACGGGGGCGAAGCGCACGGGCCGGAATGGCGCATCGGGGCGCTGCGCGTTGATGTCGGCGGCGAGGTCGTGATGGCTGGTGCTCATGGGTGTCTCAACTGTTTTTATGTCGTACGGGCTTTATGGGTTTGCGAGTGGATCAGGCAAAGCCCAGCAGTATCTTGGTGCCGCGGGGCGCTGTGGAAAACCGCTCCCAGGCCTGGCCGAAATTCTCGGCGGGGATGATTTCGCTGGGCAGGGGGCTTAGCGCGCCCAGACTCATGATGTCGAACATGGCCGACAGTTGCCGGGTAAAGGTTTCGGTTTCGTGGATGAGCAGCCCGCCGCAGTAAACCCCGACAATGGCCGCGCCCTTGAGCAGCAGAAGATTGGTCGGGATGCGGGGGATCTCGCCGGCGGCGAAGCCTATGACCAGCAGGCGCCCGCGCCACGCCAGGTTGCGCACCGCGGCTTCCGTGTAGCGGTCGCCGACCGGATCGACGACGACATCCGCGCCCCGCTTGCCCAGCGCCGCGCGCAGGCCGTCCTTCAGATCCGCCTGCCCGGCATGCGTGCGTGCGCCGCTGTCCAGGTGAACGATATCGAAGCTGCCGTCCTGCCGGCGTTCGGCGGTGAACACATCGGCCTTGAGGTGCCGGGCGATTTGCACACTGGCTTTTCCCACGGCGCCGCTGGCGCCAAGGATCAGGACGCGCTCGCCGGGCGCCAGGCGGGCGCGGTCGACCAGGCCGTGATAGGCCGTCAGGTGCGAATTGATGGATCCCACGGCATCGGCCAGTTCGACATTGGCGGGCACGGCCACCAGCCGATGGGCGGGGGCGACGAGCTGGGTGGCCCAGCCGCCGGCCACGCCGCTGGAGACGATTTTGTCTCCGGGCTGGAAGGCGGTGACGCCGGCACCGACGCTGCGCACGATGCCGGCGGCGTCCAGGCCGGGTACGCAGGGTAGTGGCGGCTTGTCCTGATAGCGTCCCTGGACGAGCAGATGGTCGGTGAAGTTGAAGGCGGCGCAGTGGATGTCGATGAGGACTTCGCCGGGGCCGGGCAGGCCGGCGGCGCCGCGTGTTTCGCAGCGCATGTCCGGCGGACTGCCGTATTCGTGGCACACCAGGGCGTAGCCGGCGCGGGTCTGGAACGGTTCTGCGTTCATCTTTCGTGTTTCTTCATGATGGTTTGCGGTTTGGCTGCATCAGCTGTCGGGCGCCAGTGCCCAGCACGGCCGGGCAGTCCGCCGGACATGCGCCGGCCGGGTCTTCGCCGCCTGCCTGGGCAAAGGCGAGAACCCGGGCCGGGCGCGGTATGGGGCAAAGGCTTATTTGGCCAGGGCCCAGGCGCCGTTCTTGACGGTGATGAGCTCTACGCCGCGTTCGTCGAAGCCGCTGTGATCGGCGGGCGTCATGTTGTAGATGCCCTGGGTGCCGGGCAGGTCCTTGATGTTTTCCAGCGCGTCGCGCAGCGCTTCGCGGAACTGCACCGTGCCGGGCTTGGTGGTCTTGAGCGCAACGGGCACAGCGCGCTCAAGCAGCAGGCCGGCATCGTACATATTGCCGCCGAAGGTGGCGGGCTCGGCGCCGTTCAGCTTTTTATAGTCGGCGATGTATTTAAGCGCCACCTTTTTGGCTGGGTTGCTGTCGGGGATCTCGTTGGGAACCAGCATGACGCTGCCGCCCAGGACGGTGCCTTCGACTTTCTTGCCGCCCAGCTTGATGAACTCGTTCAATGCGGCGCCATGGGTTTGGTAGATGGTGCCCTTGTAGTTCATGTCGACCAGGGTGGCTTCCGGCAGAACGGCCGGACCGCCGGGGGCTGCGACCAGCACGGCGTCGGGCTTGGCGCTGATGATGCGCAGCGCCTGGCCCGTGACCGAGGTGTCGGGACGCTTGAAGCGTTCATTGGCGACGATCTTGATGTCGGTCTTGGCCAGAAGGTCGGTCATGACCTTGTGCCAGGTCTCGCCGAAAGTGTCCCCCGTGCCGATGAAGCCCAGGGTCTTCACGTTGTGCGCGACCATGTGCTTGATCAGGGCATTGGCCACCAGGCCGTCGTTCTGTGTGGTCTTGAAGACCCAGCGGCGTTTGTCGTCCATGGGCAGCACGATGGCGATGGTGCCGACCGGCGCCAGCATGGGTATCTTGGCTTGCGAGACGAAGTCCAGCGCCGCCATGGCATTGGGCGAGCTCGATGGTCCGATGATGGCATCGACCTTGTCTTCGGTGATGAGTTTTTTCAGCACCGTGACGGTAGTGGTGGGGTCGCTGCCGTCGTCGAAGGCAATGTATTCGACCTTCTGATCGCCGAAATGGGTGGGCAGCAGCGGGATGGTGTTCTTTTGGGGAATGCCGATAAGGGCGACCGGCCCCGTGTTGGAGGTGATGATGCCGATCTTGATCTGGGCATGCGCCGCGGCCGTCATGGCCAGGCCGGCCAATAGCGTGGGCAACAGGTATCTGTATTTCATGAGTGTCTCCGATTATTGTCGTGGTGTGGAAAGTTGCGGTAAGCGTGCGGCAGGAAAAACGGGGTATTGCGGGAACGGGCGCCGGCGCGTCAGCGTCCGGAGTCGTAGTGCGCGGCGGTGGCGTACGAGCCCTGCCAGTACACCAAAGGAAGCCCTTCGCGATGCTCGAAGTTTTCCACCGTGCCCAGGATGATGTCATGGTCGCCGGCGGGGATGGCGCCGTGCAGGGCGCATTCAAAAGTGGCCAGAGCATCGTCCAGCACGGGAAGCCCTGATTGGGTTTCGCGATAGCCGATGCCCGCGAAGCGAGTTTCGACGGGGCCGGTCATTTGCTGGGCGATGTGGCGCTGATCCCTGGCCAGGATGTTGACCACGAAGCGCAGGGACTGGCTGACCCGGGCATGGGCCAGCGACCCCCTTATGACGTTCCAGCTGATCATCGGCGGCTCCATGGACACGCTGGCGAATGAATTGATGGTGAGCCCATAGGGGGCGCCTTGCTCGTCCAGCAGCGTGATGACGGCAATGCCGGTGGGAAAGCGTCCGAAGGCGTGGCGCAGCTCGGGCTTGGGCTGCGCGGGCGCGGCGTGGCGGGTATTGGCGTGGATCATGATGGTCACCTTGGCTTGGCGCCCGTCAACACGTATCGAGGATGTCGCGTTGGGGCTGTGGCGCGTTTATTCGTCGCGTTCGCCTTCGTTGTAAAGCAGGCCGTAGCCCAGGCGGTCGACGCAGATTTCCGAAGTCCAGGGCAGCATCAGCGCGCCGCAGCGGCTGTCGCGATACATGCGCTCGAGCGGGAACGTCTTGAGCATGGCCTGGCCGCCGCAGACGCGAACCGCTTCGGCGCAGATCTCGGCGCAGTATTCCATGATGGTGTATTGGCAGGCGTAGGCGCGCATGCGTTCGGCGCGCGTCGGATTGCGCTTGAATTCGGACGTGACGCGATGGAACAGCGCCCAGGCCTGTTGCAGCTTGATGTACATTTCGGCGATGCCGAACTGCTTGGTCGGGTACATGCGGCGCTTGACGTTGACGCCGGCCACTTCGCCGCGCAGGTAGGCCACGGCGAAATCGTAGGCGGCCTGGGCCACGCCTATGTAGCAGGGGGTAAGCGTCATGAACATGTGCGGGTACTGGGCTGCCGCCTTGATATACAGGCCGCGCGGCATGAGCTGGGCCGTGTCGGGAACGAACACGTCCTTGAAGATCAGCGTGCGCGAAACGGTGCCGCGCATGCCCAGCGGATCCCAGTCGCCCACGACCGACACGCCCGGCGCGTCGGCCGGCACGGCCATGAACATGGTGTCGGCCAGGCTGGGGCTGGGCACGTCCTCGGTGCAAAGCACGCCGTAATAGTCGGCATGGCCGGACAGCGAGGCGAAGATCTTCTTGCCGTTGATGACCCAGCCGTCGTCCTTGCGGGAAGTGATGGTGCCGAACGGATGCCTGCCGGCGGCGGCGCCGCTGCCTTCGGAGAAGGGCTGGGAGTAGATTTTGCCGTCCAGCATATTGGCATAGTGGATGGCGCGGTTGCGCTCGTGCGAAGCGCGCTGCTCGTCGGTCAGGTCCATGTCGTCGACCATGCCGGACGTCCACAGCGAGTTCGCATTGTGCATGTTGAAGGTGTTGGCGGTGGAACCGCAGTAGTAGGCAATGCGCGAGGCCACCAGGGTGTAGGTGCGGTAGTCCGCGCCGATGCCGCCCAGGCGCTTGGGCACGCACAAGCCCAGGAAGCCCATTTCCTTCAGGTCGTTGTAGTTGTCGGTGGGGAAGCTGGCTTCGCGGTCGTGCTTGAAGGCGCGCTCGGCCCAGACCACGCCGTACTCGTCGACCTTGGCGAGCAGCTCTTTTTGCAGATCGGTCAGGGCCGCGCCGTCGAACATGGTGTTGGCGTCGGCGGACTGGGAATAATGTTTGAGGTAACTGCTGTCCATGCTGGTTCTTGTCCTGAGGGGTGATGCTGGCCTTGCGGATTAGGGACTGTTGACAGGTCCTAGCGCAGTGCCGACAGAAAATTCTCGATGGCCTGGTTGTATAGCTCGGGCGCTTCCAGGTTGGCCATGTGCTGCAGGCCGGGAAACTCGTGGTATTGCGCATTGGGGATCTGTTCCGCCATGCGCCTCATGCCCTTGGGCGGAGCCTGGTTGTCCAGCTCGCCGGCCAACAGCAGCGTGGGCACGGCAATCTTTGCCAGATCGGCCTTGCGGTTGAAGGTGACCAGCAGCTGCATGGCGGTCAAGTAGTCCTGCGTCGTGATGTCGCGCGCGGCCACATTGGCCAGTTCGCGCATGCTTGCCGGGGTATCGGGCCCCATGAAGGCCGCCAGCAGAGTAGGCGCGGCTTCGGCAAAATTGGCGAACGGTTCCATGGCTTCGTGGCGCTGGCGGATGAACTCTTCCTTCCATTGGGGATCCGCGCTGCCGAAGGCGCCGCTGGTCGATGACAGGATCAGGCTGGCGACACGTTGTGGATGACAATGGTAGAACTCCTGCGCCACCATGCCGCCCATTGAGTGGCCGAGTATGTGCGCCTTGTCGATGCCCATGGCCTGCATCATGGATTCCAGGGCGTCGGCCAGTGCTTTCCAGCTTTGCTGCTTTAGTGCGGGCGAAGGGAAGAATCCGGGTTGTGTCCAGGCCACGGCCAGGCGCGAGCGGCCGAAATGGTTGATCTGGGGCAGCCAGATTTCAGCCGTCGAGCCCATGCCGTGCAGCAGGATCAGGGGAGTGCCGCCGCTGCCGCTGGCCAGCCAGGAAGGAGTGCCGTTCATTCGAATACCTCGCAGAGTTTGCCGTTGTCGACGATGGTGGTGCCGTCCAGCTGCACGGTGCAATGGCGCAGAGGAAGGTCGAAGTGCCCCAGGGTATGTCGGCCGGCCATGTCGTTGGCGCCGGTGGAGTACAAGAAGTTGCCAGCGAAGGCCCGCAGCTCGGTGCCGTTGGTTTCGGTCTTGTCGAACATCTGCAAGGCGTCCCAGCGGGCCTGCGGGTTCATGCCCCAGCCCACATGGCTGACCGCGTAGGCGTTGCGGTCCTGCCAGGCTTCCATATAGCTGCGCATGAGTTCGGCATCGAGGCTTTTTCCCTCGATGCGGGTGACGTAGTCGTTTTCGATATGCAGCGTGACCGGGTTTTCCAGATAGCGCTTGAATGTGAGGTTGACGTCGCCAGTATCGAGCACGAGGGTGCCGTTTACCGCGTCGGCCTTGGGAAAGGCCAGGCACAGGCCGCCGGGCCAGTGCTGGACCAGGCCGGGGCGGTCGGCGCCGCCCCATACGCCGCCGACGCGGGCGCCAGCCAGGGCGATTTCAAGCCGGGTGCCGGCCGCCGACGTCACGGTCATGGTCTTTGCCTTGGCCAGCATGCGCACGCCGTTCTTGACCTTGGCGGTCAGATCCAGGTCGGTCGTGAGGCGGTCGAGGATTTCGGGGTGTTCGTTGCTGACCATGATGACGCGCGCGCCCGACTCCAGGATTTGCGGCAGCTCGGGCGCGTGCAGCAGCCCTTCGACGGTTAGGTCGACCACCAGGCCGGGGCCCGAGAGCGCCCGCAGCACGGGAGGCATGTGCTGCACGACATGCGAGGCTCCGGTGGAGCGCACCGGAACGGGCGTGTCGGACGGCAGGGAGGGGACGATGATTTTTACGGGGATGGCGCCCATGCGGGCGAGCGCCAGTTCGGCCAGCTCGACATTGATGGCGCGGCTTTCCGTTTCGGCCAGGATGCGCACGACCTCGCCCGGCTGGACCTTGCACTTGCGAAAGGTCGCTTCGAATGCCCGCAGCCATTTTTCCTGCACTTTCATTGTTTCTCCGCCAACCGCCGCCCGGCTGGATGCCGTGTGGCGCCGGGTTGATTAATTAATAGACCAGCTGGTCGAATAATATGAAAAGGTATTTTAAGCGTCAAGAAATTTTGCGGATTCAGGCGCGAACCGAGGGTAATCACTAGTGTTTTGCCTTGGATGCCCAAGGCAAAAAAAACCGCTCTCCAATGGTTTGGTGAGCGGCAGGTATTTGGCATCGCGATGTTGAGGCGATGCCGCAGGTATGGCGTTGCGCTTAGCTGGCGTTTTTCAGGGTTGGCAGGCGCAGGATGGGGTAGAGAATGATGCAGATGGGCAGCGACGTAAAGAACTCGATGTGGATGTATTTGTTCAGTACGTAGTGCGACAGCACGAAGGCCACGACGAGGGTGATGATGCCTGCCCAGTTGATGTCGGGAACGCTGGTCTCGGCCTGCCCGCGTGCGCGCATGGTGCGCTTGACGATGAAGTAGTCCGAGATCATGATGCCCGCGAAGCAGGTGGTCAGAACGCCCAGCACCGTCAGGAAGGAATTGAACCATTCGAGAATGGAGCCCACCAGCATGATGCAGCCGATGATGTTGGCCACGATGACGAACAGCAGGCGGCCCGGCCTCCAGCTGAACAGCGCGTCGAACAGGCTGGTAAGCGAAAGCGAGGCGCTGTAGGTATTCAGGACCTGGGCCTTGGACTGGGCGAAGATCATGAGGATGGTGCCGATGATGCCGCCGAAGATGATGAAGGCCGCGGCGATGCTGTCCGGGCTTTGCAGCGCCATGGCTTGCGCGGCTGCGTGGGTCATGCCGCCCACCGTGACGTGGTAGTCGACGATTTGCCCCATGCCGGCGTACATGACGATACCGCCCACCACCAGCATGACGATGTCCATGGCCACGTTGCCCAGCAGGGCGGCGATGCCGATGTCGCGCGAGGTGCGGGCGTAGCGGCCCAGGTCGGCGTCGACCAGCGCCAGGGCGCCGGCGGAGCCGATGAGCACGTTGACCGCGAACGCGAATTTGCCGGCGTCGGTGTCGGCACCCATGGCCTTCAGGGCCTCGGGCGGCAGTTGCGCGCCGAACTGCAGCACGCTGCCCCACGATTGCCCCGACGTGGCGATGACGTCGATGACCATGTACAGCAGCACCAGCAGGAAGCCGATGAGGGCGATGGAGGACACCTTGGTGACCATGTTGAAGCCGTAGGCGGTCAGCAGGATCCAGGCAATGGTGAGAATGCCGTAGATGATGATGCGCGACGTCATTGTGTCGGGCAGGTCGAGGTAGAAGAGGAAGCCTTTGTAGAGCAGGGCGTTTTCAACGGCGAGGAAGCCGATGATCATGAAGCCGAAGACCAGGGCCAGGATGACCGACCCGCGCACGCCGAACCCGTGCGCGCGCGACATGAAGCTGCTGGACAGGCCGGTGCGGTAGGCGATGTGGCCGGCCCCCCAGCCGATGAGCGCACCGCAGATGGTGACCAGGATGCCGGCCATGAGGCCGATTTTGATGCCCGCGACGAAGGTGACCAGTGCGCCAATGAAAAGCTGGATGAGGGTGGTGACGATGCCCGCCGTGCTCCAGGTGATTTGCAGCCAGTTTTGCCGTTGGCTGTCTGGGACGGCTTCCAGCGCATGGTCGTCCGTGCGCTGTTCGATAGTGCTTGCCTCTACCATTGAGTTTCTCCAGTTGTTTGAATTGGCATTGTTCAATTCTTCTTGACCTGGGCTTTTATGACTGCGCCCTTGATCCCCTTTGTGCTGTTCGGCCAAACCGTACCGATGGCATGCAGCATTATGCTTGAAGCGTAAAATATTTTTACAGAAAATGGAATAGGCCTTAACCCCTGTGTGTTTGCACAGCAACATCGGAAACGGATGCTTTTTTGCCCGATGCGCAGGTCGGCGTGCCCCAAACCTGCGGCGCCGCGTCCAACGCGGTTGTTTCTTGATCCGCGCTCTCAAAATGACTGGCGGCTCCACGGGCGGCCCCACTGGTGTTAGAGTCTGAAATTTGGACTGGGACAGAAAGAAGGTTCTCATGCGAGATTCCGCCCGTCCGGCCGGCGCGCCGGTGCGCCGCAAGCCGGTTTTCGCCGTCATTGCCATGGCGCTGCTCATGATGTCGATCGACTCGACCATCGTCGCCACCGCGCTGCATGCCATCCAGCAGGGCCTGCAGGCTTCCATCAATTTAACGAGCTGGACCATTACGGCGTATTCCTTCGGCTTCGTGCTGATGCTGCCCATCAGCGGCAAGCTGGCCGAGCGTTTCGGGCGCCGCCGCGTCTTCATGGGATCCACGCTGGCTTTTACCCTGGCTTCGCTCGGCTGCGGCATGGCCGACAACATCTACCTGCTGATCATCCTGCGGGCGGTGCAGGCCGCGGGGGGCGCGGGGTTCACGCCGACCGCCACCGGCATCATCGTCGATCATTTCGGGGCCGCGCGCGACCGGTATGTCAGCCTGTTCGGCAGCATCTTCCCGGTCGGGGCGAT